>JAGWAJ010000009.1:2008-11566 GCA_021296475.1 Acidobacteriota bacterium | reverse complement strand
TTGCGCCGATGAGGAAGATCCCCGGGGCAGGAGGGGAGCAATCCATGACGTACCGATTCGGGAGCGTGCGAGTGTGGACGCCGATCGGGGCCACGGCGCTGGCCTGCACCCTCGTCGCCGGTTCCGCGGCCGCCCAGGGGAGGAGCGCGTGGCCTATCGTGGACAACTCCGACTACCGCAGCTCCCCCGCTTCCCGTAGCACGCGCTCGTAACTCTCGAGGCGCAGCGCGCCGGTCTCCGTGGGCCGGAGAGCCTGCGCCTCGCGGAGGGCCGCTACCGCCCGCCCGTACATCTCGCGGCGGTAGAAGGCCCGGCCCAGCGCGACGTGGCGTTCTGCGCGTCGCTCCGCGTCGGGCTCCAGGTTCGCGGCGCCGGCCAGCGGGTCGACCGTGAACGGAGCGAGTGCGGCGACGTTGGCGGACCGCGTGTCGGCGTGCAGACTGAGCGGGGCCCGGAACTCGATGCGCCCGTTGTCGTCCGTGTTGAGCGGCGCCCCGGCGGCGAACGCCCGTGCGCCGGCGTCGTCGGTCACGTAGAACGCCAGAACGTCCTCGGCGACGCGGACGTCGATACGCGCCAGATCCGCCGCCACCGGGGCGCGCGAGAGCACGCCTTCGAGGCGGCCGACGTCGACGTCGAGCGCCGCTTCCGAACCGAGCAGGACCAGGTCGCGGCCGGGAATCCCCCAGAACACGGCCACGCGAGGGAACACGGCCGCGAACGTCGCGACGAGCGACCGCAAGTCGTCCGGCCGCATGCCGTAGAGCTGAATCCACTGGCTGAAGATGCCGCCCGGCGCCAGGCGCCGCCGGCCCGCCTCGAAGAACTCGCGCGTGAACAGGTTGGCGGCGATCGACATCCACGGGTTGGAGGGTTCGGACACGATCACGTCGTAGGCGTCGCCGGCCGAGGCGAGGAAGGTGCGGCCGTCGCTCCCCACCAGACGCACCGCCGGATCGCGCAGCGGCGCGTGGTTGACGTCGTCGAAGTGGGCGGATGCCCGGATGACGGCCGGCTCGATCTCGACCGCGACGACGCGCGACGGCGCGTGGCGCGTGACGGCACCGGTCGTGATGCCGCTGGCGTAGCCGATGACAGCCGCGCTCGACGCATCGTCGGGGCGGACGCCCCGCCAGAGCATCGGCAGGTGGCCCAACAGGAGCTGCGTCGCGAGGTCGGAGCGCGACGAGGCGTCGATCTTGCCGTCGATCGACAACCAGATATTGTCGGTCGACCGCTGGCGGGCGACGAGCACGTTCGCCGTGATTCCTTCCTCGTAGAAAAGCACCTCGGTGTCGTCGCGTTGCGCCGCCCGGAAGCCGTCACGCGTCCGCGCTGCGGCTCCCAGCTCCGGAGCGTACTCGCTGTTCATGTCGAGGGGCTCCCAGGTCGGCCGGGCGGCAACGAGCTGCGCCATCATCATACCGTGGAAGGCGCCGACTGGGGCGTCGGCGCCCACCACGGCGAGCCGACGGCGCCCCTGCGATCGCCGGGCGCCGCGGCCCCGGACGACGGTCGCGAGCAAGAGGCCCGCGCCGACAGCGACGAGGAGGCTGCCCTGCAACCCCGCGAGGGGCACCAGCACGATCCCCGCGAGCGCCGCACCGATGATCGTCCCGGCCGTGCTGGCGGCCGAGAGCGCGCCGACCGTCCGCCCGATGCGGCGCGGGTCGGTGACCGCGATGCCGAGGGCGAGCGGAAACACCATCCCCGCACAGACAGCCGCGGGCAGCATGGCGGCACCGGCGACTGCGAACTGGAGCGCCGCGAGGCGGACCGCGCGCCAGGGGAGCCCGGCGCTCTCGTCCGCGAGGCCGAGCTCGTGGAACGCGGTTGCGTAGGCCGCCGGCAGTGCGGGCAGCAGGTGCAAGGTGGCGTACCCGGCCACCGCCCCGCCCGCGAGGACGCCTGCCAGCCGACGCAGAACGGTGCGCTCCGAGCTCCCCGCCGCCCACCGCGTCCCGAGGGCGGCGCCGACGGCCAGACCGGCCAGGAAGGTCGCCAGCATGACGGAGAACGCGTAGACGGACGACCCCAGGACGAGGCCGAGCAGGCGGGTCCACACCACCTCGTAGGTCATCGCGACCGCCCCCGCGACGCCGACGACGATCCGCGGGAACGGACCCGCGTCGGGGGTCGGGGGCCTTGCCGGCGCCGGCGCCGGCTTCGCGATCGGCCTGGCCCGGGACGCCACCAACGCGGCCACGCCCAGGGCGGCGTTCACGGCCGTGGCGGCCGCCCCGGTCAGAGCCGCGCCCGCCAGCGGGAGGACGATGAACCCGGTCACCACCACCCCCAACACCGCGCCGGCGACGTTGAAGGCATAAAGGATCGACACGCCAGCCCCGGCGCCGCGCTGGGCGCCGCGGGCGAGCCGGCTCAAGACCGGCAGCGTCCCGCCGATGAGCATCGTCGGCACGATCAGGACGGCCAGCGCCAGCAGGAACCGGACGAGACTGCCGGCATGGAACGTCGCGCCCACGGCGAACGGCAGCGAGGCCGCAATCGGGCGAATGCCGTCGATGAGCACGGGCACCGCCAGCGCGCTCACTCCAATGCCGATCTCGAGCACGCCATAGACAGCCAGCGGATGCCACCCGGTCCGGTCGACCCAGCGGCCGAAGATCAGGGCCCCCAGGCCGAGACCGGACATGAACGCGGTCAGAACGGCCGTGACCGCAAGGTGGGCGGAACCGAAGAGGAGCACGAGCAGACGCAGCCAGACGACCTCGTATACGAGGCCGACCGCGCCGGACAGGAAGAAGAGCACGATCGCGGCTCGCGGCAACCAGGCTCCCGCCGATCCCGGCCTGTCGCCTGGTGAGCCGCCTCTACCCGTCATCGCCGATCCAGTCTACGGGCCCGGAGAGGAGGATGGGTTGGCGGGTCGGCCCCGGGTTGGACCACGGCCGGACGGCGCGCCCAGCTCGAGGACCCCGGGGGCGGAGTTGCATCCTGGCCCGCGGGACGACCGCCAGCGGCCAGGCGGGCAGGCCGTTCCCGTGCGCTCCTGCTACAATTGCGCCGTTCGATTCCAACGGAGGCCCGACGTGAATCCTCTGCTCGCAGTCATCATCACCGCCGTGCTCGCCTTCGGCGCCCACGTTCTGCTCACGCTGGCGCTGCGCTCGAAGTAGGCACGCCATGGCGCGCGCCGCCGCGGTCGCGCTGGCCGCGCTACTCGGCGCTCCGGCTGCCGGGACCGCAATCGAGGGGACGGCCGCCGGGGTACCGCCCCGCGCCGGGTCGGTCCAGGCCCCGCTGTCCGTCTGGAACGGCATCTACACGGCAGAGCAGGCGGAACGGGGCGCACCACTCTACGAAGCGGAGTGCGGCGAATGCCATGGCCCGTCGCTCGAAGGTGGGGAGACGGCGCCCGCGCTCGCCGGCGCCGACTTCCGGTGGGCGTGGAACGGGCTCTCGGTGGGAGATCTCTTCGAACGCCTGCGCGTCTCGATGCCGGAAGGCCGCCCGCGGGCGCTGACCCGCGCCCAGAAGGTCGACGTGCTGGCCTACATGCTGCGGGAGAACGCGTTCCCCGCCGGCGAAACGGAGCTTCCGAGTCGGGCCTCCCGCCTCGGCGCCATCACCTTCGAGGCCCTCGCGCCGTAGCGGCGGCCTGCGGCTCCGCCTGGCACCCACCCAAGCCTGGCAGGAGTCCGCGCCTCCCGCGGAGAGGCGGCGCCGTTTAGCCCACCATTCGTCGCCTGACGGCTCCGCCTGGTGCCCAACCGACCCCGCTAGGCGTCTGCACCGTTCTACGGCTCAGACTCCTAGGGCGCAGACTCCTGGCGGCGCTCCAGGAGCACCACCCAGCGGTCGTGCCCCTCGCGCTCGCTGTCGCCCACGACGACCGCCACCAGCGACCCGTCGGCGGAGACGTCGCGCACCGGCCGCGGCGTGGCGAACGTCCCGATTAGGACCGAAGCGGCGGGATCCGAGACGTCCACGACCGAGACCCCGGCCTCGGAGTCGGCCACGAACACCTCCTCGCCATTCGTCGACACGCGAGACGCGCGGCCGGGTGTCTCGACGCTGGCCACCTTCTCGGGCGCCGCGGGGTCGGAGACGTCATACACCTGCACGTCCCCCCCGCCGGCGCCGACGATCAGCGTGGGCCGGTCGGCGCTTCCGGGCGAGACGTCGATGTCGCGCGGGGCGTTGGGGGCGTGGAGCACCCCCACGGGCTCGGGCATCCCCGACCGCGCCAGGTCGAAGACGTAGAGGCCCGACGGGGAGTCGGTCGCGTAGGCCATCGAACCCGCGGTGACGACGTCGCGCGCGTAGCCGTCGAGGAAGAACGACCCGATGCCGGCCGGCGCGGTCTCGTCGGAGATGTCGACCAGCACGAATCCCTCCATGTGGTCGATGATCCCGACCTTGCCGCTTGCCGTCGCCCCGATCTTGGCCTGCCCGAGCGTCTTGTGCTGGCTGAGCAGCACGGGGGCGCCGGTGCCGGAGATGTCGAGGATGCCGAGGCCGAAGAAGTTGGCGCCGACGTAGGCGCGGTCCGCCGTCAGGCGGAAGCCCCAGATCTCCTGGGGGAAGGTGTGCGACCCGAGGGCGACGGGGCTCGACGGCGTCGAGACGTCGTAGATCGTGAACGTGTGGCCGCCCGACACGTAGGCGCGGTCGCCCCGGACGCGAACCAGCTCCGCAGGCCCGGGGATCTCCCCCACCGCCTCCAGCGCCAGGCCCTGCCCCGCACCGGGCGCGGGCGCCAACACGGACGCGACGACGGCTGCGACGGCGCACCACGCGAGCCGGGAAGTCGTCGTCCGCCGCGCGCCCCGCGTCATCCTTGGCCTTCTCACTGGGCGCCTCCCTTCGCGATGCGGTAGAGCTTCGACTGGGTGCGGATAAACAGGCTGCCGCGCGCGATCGCCGGGGTCGCCAGCGTCATCTCGTCGAGCTGGTTCTTGTGGAGGATCTTGAACTCGGGCCCCGCCTCGACCACGTAGGTCTCCCCGTCCTCGCTCAGCAGGAACAGCTTGCCGTTGTAGGCCCAGGGCGAGGCGGTGAACCCGTTGCCGATCTCCAGGCGCCGGCGGCCGTAGATCTCCTCACCGGTCCGGGCGTCATGAGCCACCAGGAATCCGCGGTCGAGGAGCGTGTAGTAGGTGTCGCCGTAGACGATCGCGGTCGTGTTGTAGGTGCCGAGCAGCGGGTAGGACCAGGCTACGTCCTCCGACGACGTGAGCGGGCCCGGGAAGCCGGACCGGATGCCGCTCCGCATCTGTTCCTCGGTGAAGATGGAGATGTCGCCCGACGCGCCCGGCCGGACAGCGTACACCGGCCGCAGGCCGCCGCCGGGGTAGCCGGAGCTGATGTAGACGAGCCCGTGGCTCGTGAACGGCGTGGGGATGGTCAGACCCGACATTCCGTGGAGCTCCCACAGCAGCTCGCCGTCGAGGTCGTAGGAGCGGACGCCCTGCGTGCCGGCGGTCACCAGTTCAGTGCGCTGCTCGTGCTCCCAGACGAACGGCGTCGACCAGTTCTGGCCCCTTTCGTCCCGCTCGCGCTGCCAGATCTCGCGCCCCGTGTCCTTGTCGTAGGCGGCGACGAACGACCGCGTCGTGTTGTCGTTGACGATGTAGACCCGGTCGCCGTGCAGGATGGGCGAGGCACCGGTGCCCATCTCGAGCGTCGTGTTGTAGGCGTCGAGCTCCGTGAACCAGACCGCCTCGCCGCTCATGTTGAACGCCGCGAGCTGCCCGATGGCTCCGAAGTAGACGTAGACGCGGCGGCCGTCGGTGACCGGGGTCTCGGACGCGAACGTGTTCTTGAGATGCCGCTTCCCCGGCGGCGTGGCGCGGTAGAGCTCGCGCGCCCAGCGGATGCTCCCGGTATGGAAGTCGATGTCGTAGAGCACCCAGCGGTGCTCGTTCTCGGAGGCCTCGGAGCCGTTTTCCATGCCCGGGTCGTAGAGTCCCTTGATCGGGTCGGGCTCGTCGCCGGCGCTGACCGCGGTCGTAACGAAGACGTGATCGCCGGTGATCACGGGCGAGCTCCAGGCGAGTCCGGGGATTTCGGTCTTCCAGACGACGTTCTCGGTCTCGCTCCAGACCTCGGGCAGGTCCGGGTCGTCGGGGACCACCCCCGCCGCCGGGCCGCGGAACTGCAGCCAGTCGTCCTGACCAGCCGCGGCGAGTCCGGCGCCTGCGCCCAGCACGGCCGCCGCGGCCAGGATGCCGACCGCGCGGGGCGCAACGACCCACGGCGCCAGCGCTCGCGGCGCCCCCACGATCACGTTCATTGCTCGACGCATGCACCCTCCCCGACGGCCGCAGCCGGCCAACGACGGCGCCGAATCCCGGCCCCGCCTCCAGGGCGGGGCTCGCCGGCGCCGGAGTCGGCCCGCGATCCGTGCGCGACCGTCCCGCACACACTGTACGGTTCCGGAATCGCCTGTCAAGGCGGCGCAAATGGCGCATAATGGAGAGCGCGTCGACCGAGCGCGCCGCCCCGCGGCGGGCCCGGCGCGGGAACCATCGAGGCACGACCCAGGCACGACGGCCGGCCGGCGGCCGGAGGAGAAGCAACATGCAAGCACGCAGAGGTATTGCGGTCCTCGCGCTGGTCGCGTTGGCGGCCCTGCCCGCCACGGCCGGCGCGCAGTCGGAGGGCGGCCGCTGGATCGGCACCTGGAGCACCGGCCCGCTCGCGCTCGACCCGCCGGCGTCGCCCGAGGCGGGCGAGGCCGCCGCGGCGTTGCCGTTCGGCGCCCCCGTCCGTCTGGCCGACCAGACGCTGCGGCAGGTGGTGCGCACCAGCATCGGCGGCTCCGAGGTACGGGTGACGATCAGCAACGTCTTCGGCACCGAGCCGCTGGCGATCGGCGCCGCCCACGTCGCGTTGCGCGACGAAGGAGCGCGCATCGGCGACGGGGCGCCGCTCACCTTCGGGGGCAAGGCATCGGTAACGATCGAGGGGGGCTCGACGGTGATGAGCGACCCGGTGGCGCTCGACGCGCCGGCGCTCGGCGACCTCGCAGTCGACCTCTACCTTCCCGGCGACACCTGGAGCACGACGTCGCCCGCCACCATCCACTCGACCGGCCTGACCACCAACTACGTCTCGTCGAGCGGCAACCACGCCGGTGCGCAGGAGCTGCCGGTCGAGTCGACGCTGCAGCAGTGGTTCTTCCTCACCCGCGTGGACGTGCGCAGCGCTACCGCGCCGGGCGCGATCGTGACGCTCGGCGATTCGATCACCGACGGTACCGGCTCGACGCCCGACACCAACAGCCGCTGGCCGGACTTTCTGGCCCGCCGGCTCGCGGAGGCCTACGGGGACCGCGCCCCCGCGGTCCTGAACGTCGGCATCGCCGGCAACCGCGTCCTGAGCGACAACCCCGGCTTCGAGTTCCTCCGACAGGCGGGACTTCCCGTTCCCGAGTCGGACGGGCCCCCGAACCCGAACGCGATGTTCGGGCCCAAGGCGCTCTCTCGCCTCGACCGCGACGTGCTGCTGCAGCCAGGCGTCACCCACGTCATCGTGCTGGAGTCGATCAACGACATCGGCATGGCGTTCGGCGGCGACGAGCCGACTGCCGGCGACCTGATCGCCGCCCACCGCACGCTCATCCAGCGCGCGCACGCGCAGGGGCTGACGATCTACGCGGGGACCCTGACCCCGTTCGAGGGCGCGCTCTACTGGACGCCGGACGGCGAGGCGAAACGGCGGGCGGTGAACGCCTGGATGCGAACGAGCGGCGAGTACGACGCCGTGTTCGACTTCGACGCCGCGGTGCGCGACCCGGACGCGCCCAACAAGCTCCGGGCCGACTACCACCCCGGCGACTGGCTCCACCCGAACGACGCCGGCTACGAGGCGATGGCCGCGGCGATCGATCTCTCGCTGTTCGACCCGGCGAAGCCGGGCCGGCCGGCCTCGCCGGCCCCCCGCACGACCTGGGGCGATCCCGACCTCGGGGGCATCTGGGACTTTCGCACCATCACCCCGCTCGAGCGCCCTGAAGCGCTCGCAGACCAGGCCGTGCTGACACCCGAGGAAGCGGCGGCGTTCGCGGAGCAGGCGATCGCCGGGCTCAACGCGGATCAGCGACCCGACGACGCGGCGCAGGACGTCGAACGCGCCTACAACGACTTCTGGTGGGACTGGGGCGACTCGCTGACCGAGGACCTTCGCACTTCGCTCATCGTCGATCCCCCGGACGGGCGCATCCCAGCCCGCGTCGTCGGTATCGACGAGGCGGACGAGGCGCGGCGCGCCGGCTGGCACCGGCCGATTCGCGAGCGCGTCGTATTCTACGGACCCGCGCGGGGACCCGAGGACCTCGGCCTCTCCGAGCGCTGCATGCTGGGCTTCAATGCCGGGCCGCCGCTGCTCCCGAGCGCCTACAACAACAACCTGCAGCTCTTCCAGACGCCGGACCACGTGGTCATCTTCAGCGAGATGGTCCACGACGCCCGCATCGTGCCGCTTTCGGACGAGCATCCCCACCTGCCGGAGTCGATCCGCCAGTGGATGGGCGACTCGCGCGGGCGCTGGGACGGCGACACGCTCGTCGTCGAGTCGACGAACTTCACCGACAAGACGGGGAGCTTCTACACGATCATCGACTCCTACGGGTCGGGCGAGACGCTGCGGCTCGAGGAGCGCTTCACGCGCGTCGACGCCGACACGCTGCTCTACTCGTTCACCGTCGACGACCCGGCGACCTTCACCCGGCCGATCACGGCCGAGATCCCGATGCAGCGGACCGACGCGCCGCTGTTCGAGTACGCCTGCCACGAGGGCAACTACGGCATGACCAACCTGCTCACCGGCGCGCGGGTGCAGGAGCGCGAAGCCGCCGCGGCCGAGGCCGGCGCCGAGGGGCGGTGACCCCGGCGTCCCCGTGACAGCAGATCAGCAAGGAGCCTTCCCGATGCACACATGGACCGACCGGCGCCTCGTTGCGCTGGCCGCGCTCGCGCTGGCCGGCACCCTCGCCGCCGCCCCCGCCGCGACGGCCCAGCTCGAGCGGGTCGTCGACCCCGACTGGACGATGCCCCGGACCCCCGACGGGCATCCCGATCTGCAGGGCATGTGGGGCAACAAGACCCTCACCCCGATGGAACGGCCCGAGAACGTGGAGGGCCGCGCGTTCCTGACCGACGAGGAGATCGCGCGGATCAACCAGCAGCGCGTCGTCGACGAGCAGGCGCGGGACGAGGCCCCCGCGCAGCGCTACGAGGCCGGCGGCAACGTGGGCGGCTACGGTAGCTACTGGCTGGACGCGGGCGACACGGTGCTCTCGACCGGACAGACGTCGCTGATCGTCGACCCCCCGGACGGGCGCGCCCCGGTCAAGCAGTGGGCCCTCGACGCGAAGGCCTACAACCTGGCCCACAACGGCGACCACTACCGCCACATGAGCGTCTGGGATCGCTGCGTCTCGCGCGGCGTGCCCGGCTCGATGCTGCCGGCCGGCTACAACAACGCCTACCGCATCGTCCAGACGCCGGACCACATCGCGATCCAGCACGAGATGATCCACGACGTCCGGATCATTCCGCTCTCCGACAAGCCGTTCATCGACTCCGACATCCG
>JAGWAJ010000009.1:0-1949 GCA_021296475.1 Acidobacteriota bacterium | reverse complement strand
TCGCCTCGAGCGGCGCGGGGCGGCGGCTGAAGGGCATCCCGACCAGCAAGGCGCTCCACGTCGTCGAGCGCTTCCGCCGCGTCTCCGAGGACACCATCCTCTGGACCGTCACCATCGACGACGCGAACGTCTACGACCGGCCGTGGACGATCTCGATGCCGCTCACCCGCGATCCGGACTACGTCATCTACGAGTACGCCTGCCACGAAGGAAACTGGGCGGTGCGCAACGCCCTCCGCGGCCAGCGCGTCGGCGACGCCCGCGCCGCCGCGACGAACGAACAGTAGCCGGCCCGCGGGCCGGAGTCGGACCTGCCACCAACGGAGGGGATCCTGGAACGGTTTGGATCCCCTCCGTTCTGAATCTACCAACGCCGTTCGTGTTTCCGGCCTGGACTCCTGCACCGGGACGTCGGCCGCGCCCGCTCGCCCGGCTCAAGGACCCGGAGCATCCTCCGATGACCACTCCCGCCCTGCCCGATCCGCCCGCCCCTGCCAGCGGCATCCGTATCAGTCGCGTGGAAATTCGCAACTTCCGCTGCATCGATGACCTGCGGCTCGAGCTGGAACCCGGGACCACCTACCTCGTGGGCGAGAACAACGCGGGGAAGACATCGATCCTGCTCGCTCTCTGGTCTGCCCTGGGGAATCGTCGTCCCATTGATGACGATCTCCGTCGAGCCCCAGACAGCTCTCCGGTGGGCGAAGCTGTCGCGGATGTCTTCCTCATACCCTCCCAAGGTCAACAGTTCCCGACCGAATTGCGGCAGCGCCTCGTGAGCGTCCAACGGGATCCCGCTACCGGAACGGAGGTCGTCGGAATTCGCTGCGCGTTCCGGCCCAGTCGGGAAGGCGCCGTACTGTCAACGCGAAGGTCCTTCCTCCAGCCGGGTGCCAACCGTGACTGGACCTCCGTCACCGCTCCCCTTGTACCTCCGGACCTGATGGCTCGGCTCGAGGCGCACCTCCTCGATGCGTCCCGAGACCTCGTCGACGAACGCGGCAATCGCACCAGCATCTGGGGCAGGGTTCTCGCTGATCTGCAGATCGAGCAGCACCCCGAACAGGGAGCTGGCCGTGAGGCCCTCGAGCAGGATCTCGCCCGTCTGGCCCGGCGCGTCCGCGACTCCAGCCCCGTACTGCGGACGCTGCAGAGCGACCTTGGGGGAATCGCCGAAGCACAAGCCGGCGTCGGACACGTGGAGGTCCAGCCTCTACCTCCTCGTCTCGAAGAGCTGGCCAGAACAGCGGAGGTGGTGCTCCATCAACCGGGGCAACCGGTCCTGCCCCTGCGGCAACACGGACTCGGTAGCCGCAGCCTCGCCACGATGCTCGTCTTCCAGACCCTGGCGAAGTTGCGTCTCGGCGCCGACCGCGGGTTCCAGCCGCAGCTTCTCACACTCCTGGAGGAGCCTGAAGCGCATCTGCACCCGCAGGCGGTCTTCGCGCTGCGCAACGTCATGGATCGGCTGCCCGGGCAGCGTATCGTGTCAACGCACTCGTCGCAGCTCGTCGCAGACGCTCACCCTCGATCCGTACGGCTCATCCGGCGCTCGCCCGACGCCATCAGAGTCCTGGGCTTGCCTCCCGCCACCGCCAAGCGTGTCGCGCAGTTTCGTCGATTCGTGGAACGCCCTTTCGGCGAGATCATCTTCGCCCGAGCAATCGTCCTCTGCGACGGCAGCACGGAGCGATGCGTCCTCCCAGCCTTGCTGTCCGGCCATTTCAAGTGCAACCCTGCGGGCCTTGGGGTATCCTTCGTCGATTGTGAATCCATGAACAAACCACACACCAGCTCCATCATTCGGGCTGCCCACGATCTCGAGCTGCCGTGGCTGGCCTTTACGGACCGGGACCCGGCGGGCCACTTCGCGTTGCGCAACATCACCCATCCGGCCACCGGCGCACCACTCACGCCGGATTCCGACGAGGTCGTCATGAGCGGCCGAA
>JAGWAJ010000096.1 GCA_021296475.1 Acidobacteriota bacterium | reverse complement strand
GGGATTCCCGCCGTCGACTACCCGCCCGAAGAGCTGGACGACGACGTGCAGGTCGCGCCCTGGTCGTCGAGAACACCAAGCCTCTCGTCGCCCTCCGTAGAGTTCCCCAACTGCGCTCCTGTCGCTCAGGCCTCAGATGACGCGTCTGCGCCGAGAACGAAGCGCCCGCAAGCGCATCCATTCCGAGGCCGGCGCGGTCTCGCGCCCAACGCAACAGCTCGGGCTCCACGTCAACGCGATCCATCACACTCACCGGTTCCGGGACTTCATGCGCTCGACCTGCTTCGCCATCTGCCTACCGTGTCCTTGTCTCGACCCGCTCAACGGCTCGTGAAGATGTCGAGCGGCAGCAGCGCGGTCACGCCGACGTTCGGCGCGTCGACGAGCTGGCCGATGCGGAGGTCGACGGCGACGCTGGCGACGACGTAGGCCTGCTCGGGGGTAAGGCCGTAGGTCTCGCTGATGTAGTCGATCATCTCCAGCAGGGCGTTGCGTGCGGCGAGCGAGATGTCCTTGGAGAGGTTCGTGAGGGCGCCGATGCGCTCCGAGGCGCCCAGGTAGCGCATGTCGGGCGGCACCTCGCCCGGGGCCTTCAGCGGGAAGCCGGTCGTGGCGTAGAAGCGGCGCGACGGGATGTCGAGCACGCGGACCGGACCCTCGAAGTGCGGGCCGCGGCGGAGCGCCGGGCCGTCCTCGATGAGCCGGGTGGTCACCGTGAAGTCGGCATCCATCTCGATCGCGGTGCCCGAGACCTCGCCGTCGCCCTGCGCGAAGTGCGGGTCGCCGATGGCGAGTCCGCAGCCCTCGACGTAGCAGGGCAGGTACAGCGTCACCCCGACCTGGAGATAACGGATGTCGAGGTTGCCACCATGCTCGCGGGGCGGGAGGGTGCGGAGGCACTCGGCCGCGTGCGAACCGTCGGTGCCGCAGACGGAGGCCGGAGAGGCGTGCACAGGATACGGCGGGAAGCCGGCCCCGCCGACCGCGCGGAGCTCGGCCTCGCGTGCGAGCATCGCGGCGAGCTCGTCCGGACCCGGCAGCACCGTGACGATGCCGGGGAAGCTGGCGTTGGGAATGCGCACGCCGGGCAGGTCGTCGCTGACCGCCTCCGTGCGGTCAAGGCGCCACGTCGCGCGGAACGCACCGGTAACGTGGTCGGAGACGAAGCCGATGGGGCTGACCGACGTGTAGCCGAAGCGCCCCGGCGCGACGTCGAGCAGCGTCACCGCCAGCACGTCGCCCGGCTCGGCGCCCTCGATGTGGACCGGCCCCGCGAGTGGGTGCACCGTCCCGATCTGCCCGTCGCCCGCCCGCGGGTCGTCGTACGTGCTCTCCGGATCGAGGTCGAAGTCGCTGGCGTTCCGCACGCGGAAGACGATGGTCTGCCCGGGCCGCGCCCGCGCCGCCATCGGGATTGCCGGGTGCAGCCGATTGAAGCACTGCGGGTCCTCGCCGCAGTGGCGGCCGGCGCCGCCGACCACGACGATCTCCTCCTGCGCCGAGGCCGGCGGAGCCCCGGCGGCTACCAGCAGGACGAGCACGATCGCGCCAACCACGCCAAGCGGCCGGGACGCCAACCGCAGCGGGACTGGGGAGCCCGAGGAAGTAGCGCCGGTCGTCGCCCTTCGCGAAGCGGAACTCATCAGCATGGGCCGATTGTTGGTGCCGGGCAACAGCGTGTCAACCAACGCTGCCGCACGCCGGCCCTTCCCTGGCGGCCCGCCGGCGGCGGGCTCGCCGTTCGCGACTCGCCGCTAACGGAGCGGGTGTCATACTCGATTCGTGCGGAAGTTCAACACCGAGGGCCCGGTCGTCCCGCACCATCACTACTGCATCCCGCCGCTCGAGCGGGTCGACCTCGCCGCGGTCCTGGAGCGGATCGCGGACCGGCGGTACTTCGTGCTGCAGGCGCCGCGCCAGACCGGCAAGACGTCCGCCCTGCTGGCACTGCGCGACCTGCTCAACGGCGGCGCCGAGGGCGACTACCGTTGCGTGTACGTGAACGTCGAGGCCGCCCAGGCCATGCGCGAGGACGTGGGGCGCGCCACGCGGATCATCCTGGGCGAGCTGGCCTCCAGAGCCCGTTCGGCGGGCGACGAGTTCCTGTACGACGCCTGGCCCGACATCCTGGCTACCTTCGGCGAAGGGGCGCTCGCCGAGGCGTTGACCCGCTGGTGCGAGGCCGCTTCCGCCCCGGTCGTCCTGCTGATCGACGAGATAGACAGCCTGATCGGCGACACCCTCATCGCCGTGCTGCGGCAATTGCGCGGCCGCTACGATCGGCGCCCCGGGAGCTTTCCGCAGAGCGTGGTCCTGTGCGGCGTGCGCGACGTGCGGGACTATCGCATCCGGTCGAGCGCCGAGAACGCGGCGATTGCCGGCGGGAGCGCGTTCAACGTGCGGGCCGAATCGCTGCGTCTGGGCGACTTCACCGAAGCGGAAGTGCGCACGTTGCTGGACCAGCACACGCGAGAGACGGGCCAGCCGTTCACACCGGAGGCCCTGGACGCGGTCTGGCGGCAGACCCGGGGCCAGCCGTGGCTCGTGAACGCCCTCTGCCGCCGCGCCTGCTTCGACGACGCCGTGGGGCGCGACCGCTCCCGGGCGATCACTGCCGGCGCCGTCCTTCGAGCGCAGGAGCACCTCATCCTGAGCCGGCAGGTCCACCTCGATCAGCTCGCCGACAAGCTGCGGGAAGACCGCGTCCGCCGCGTCGTCGAACCGTTGTTGAGCGGCGGGGACGAGTGGTCGTTCCAGGACCGCGACCTCGACTACGTCCGCGACCTCGGCCTGATCGCGCGGGATCCTCCGCCTCGCATCGCCAATCCCATCTACGCCGAGGTCGTACCGCGCGAGATCACGTGGACCGCCCAGGAGCGGCTGGTCGAGGACGCCGCCTGGTACGTGGATGACGACGGCGGCCTCGACGTCGACAGGCTGCTCCGTGCGTTCCAGGCGTTCTTCCGCGAGCACTCGGAGCACTGGCTGGGTCGCTTCGACTACGCGGAGGCCGGCCCGCAGCTCATCCTGCAGGCGTTCCTGCAACGCATCGTGAACAGCGGGGGCCGCATCGAGCGGGAGTACGGCCTGGGGCGCGGCCGTACGGACCTGCTCATCGTCTGGCCGCGCGCAGGGGCGGCGGAGCCCGATGCCGCAGCGGCCCGGTTTGCCATCGAGTGCAAGGTCCTGCGCAAGAGCCTGGAGCACGTCATCCGCGAGGGGCTGGCCCAGACGGCCGGCTACATGGACCGTTGCGCGGCGCAGGCAGGACACCTCGTCGTCTTCGACCGGCGCCGGGATCGCTCCTGGGACGAGAAGATCTTCCGGCGCGAGGAATCCGCCGGCGGCCGGACGATCACCATCTGGGGGATGTGACGAGGTCGCGCGAGGAGCGCCACCCGGCTCCACCCTTCGCGCAGACGCCCGGGCGAGCGATGTAGAATACGCCCCGGTCAGAGGGGCCAGGGCCGGCCCCGCGCCACCGCAGAGAGATGAGCCGACGCACGCTGCTTCAGAAGGTCTGGGACCTCCACACCGTCCGGCGCCTGCCGACCGGGCAGACGCAGCTCTTCATCGGGTTGCACCTGATCCACGAGGTGACCACGCCGCAGGCCTTCGACATGCTGCGGGCGCGCGGCGCGGGCGTGGCGTTTCCGGAGCGCACCTACGCGACGGTCGACCACATCGTGCCGACGCGGGACCAGGGGCGGCCGTTCGCCGACGAGCTGGCGGAACAGATGATGGCCGCCCTCGAGCGCAACTGCCGCGAGTTCGGCATCCGCTTCGCGGACCTCGGATCCGACCGGCAGGGAATCGTCCACGTCATCGGCCCGGAGCTCGGGCTGACGCAGCCCGGCATGACGATCGCCTGCGGCGACAGCCACACATCGACCCACGGGGCATTCGGGGCGGTGGCGTTCGGCATCGGCACCTCGCAGGTGCGCGACGTGCTGGCGTCACAGAGCCTGGCGATCGATCCCCTGAAAGTGCGGCGTATCACGGTGAGCGGCACCCTCGGCCCCGGCGTTTACGCCAAGGACGTCATCCTGGAGATCATCGCGCGCCTCGGGGTCAAGGGCGGCGTCGGCTTCGCATACGAGTACGGCGGCCCGGCCATCGAGCAGATGTCGATGGACGAGCGCATGACCGTCTGCAACATGTCCATCGAGGGCGGCGCACGCGCCGGCTACGTCAACCCGGACGAGACGACGTTCCGCTACCTCGCGGGACGGCCGTTCGCCCCGGAAGGCGACGCGTTCGAGCGCGCGAAGCAGTGGTGGGCGTCGATGGCGTCCGACGACGGCGCGCCCTACGACGACGAGGTGGTGATCGACGGCGACGCCATCGAGCCGCGCGTGACGTGGGGCATCAACCCGGGGCAGTCGGTCGGGGTCTCCGAGCGCATTCCGGATCCCGGAGCGTCGGCCACTGAAGAAGCCCAGGCCGACGCCGACGCCGGTGCCCTGGGCGAGGCGCTCGACTTCATGGGGTTCGCGGCGGGCGCCCCGATCGCCGGCACGAAGGTGGATGTTGCCTTCGTCGGCTCGTGCACCAACTCGCGCCTGACGGATCTGCGCGAGGCGGCCCGCGTCGTGCGCGGCCAACGGATCGCCCCGCACGTCCGGGCGCTCGCCGTCCCCGGCTCGAAGGCGGTCCGGCAGGCCGCCGAGGCCGAAGGGCTGCACGAGGTGTTCCTCGAGGCCGGCTTCGAGTGGCGCGGCGCGGGCTGCTCGATGTGCCTCGCCATGAATCCCGACCGGCTGAACGGCCGCGAGGTGTGCGCCTCGTCGTCGAACCGCAACTTCAAGGGGCGCCAGGGCAGCCCCACCGGCCGCACACTGCTGATGAGCCCCGCCATGGTCGCCGCCGCCGCCGTCAGTGGCGAGGTGACCGACGTGCGGCGGATGCTGGGGTGAGCCGGGACACCGCAACCATGGCGACGTCATCCGCCGACCGCCGCATCGACCGGATCTCCGGGACGGCCATCCCGTTGCGAGGGAACAACATCGACACCGACCGGATCATCCCGGCCCGTTATCTCAAGGCGATCACGTTCGAGGGGCTCGGCGAGCACGTCTTCGAGGACGACCGGGCCTCGATGCCGGACCATCCGTTCGAGAATCCCGCTTACGCCGGTGCGTCGATCCTCGTCGTGAACGAGAACTTCGGCTCGGGCTCGTCCCGCGAGCACGCGCCGCAGGCGCTCAAGCGCTGGGGCATCGGGGCCTGCGTCGGCGAGTCGTTCTCGGAGATCTTCCTCGGGAACGCCACCACGATCGGCCTGCCCTGCGCCACCGCGGACGCCGAGGGTGTCGAGCGCCTGATGGCCTCCGCGGAGGGCAATCCGAGGACGCACCTGACCCTGAGCGTCGCCGGCGGTCGCGTCGAGGCGGGCGGCCACTTCGTACCGATCCGCATGCCGGACGCCGTCCGGGAGGCCCTCCTGAGCGGCCAGTGGGACGCCACCGCCCTCCTGCTCGACCGCTTCGACGAGGTACGCGCGGTCTCCGCTCGGCTGCCCTACGTAGCCGGCTTCTGAGACCGTCGACGCCGCGCCGTGCCGCTCCCGTCGAGCGCAGCCTCGAGTTCCGGACGCTCGCGCCGTTCGACATAGAATCGGCTGGAAGCCGGCCGGGCGACGGCGACCCCTGCGCCGCCGTCGCCCGGCTACACGCCGGTGACGGCGCCGGCCCGGCCGGACGTCCTGGGAGGTCGAGAATGCCACGTTCACACTTCCGAAACGCCGCCCGAGTTCTCGCGCTCACCGCGGCTCTGTTCCCGACCGCGGAAGGGCCGGCGCACGGCCAGGACACCGGCATCGCCCCCGTCACCGACGCCGTCCTGCAGGATCCGCCGGCCGACGACTGGCTGATGTGGCGGCGCACGCTCGACGGCTGGGGCTACAGCCCCCTTGACCAGATCGACCGCGGCAACGTGGGCGACCTGCGCCTGGTCTGGTCGCGCGGCCTCGGGCCCGGGCTGCAGCAGGGCACCCCGCTGGTCCACGACGGCGTGCTGTACATGCCGAACCCGCGGGACGTCATCCAGGCGATCGACGCCGCCACCGGCGACCTCCGCTGGGAGTACCGGCGCGACCTGCCCGACGACCTCCGCGACTACATGCTCGGCGCCCTCACCGACCTCAACCGCAACCTCGCCATCTACGGTACCCACATCATCGACACGAGCGGCGACGACTACGTGTTCGCCCTCGACGCGGCCACCGGCGAGCTCGCGTGGGAGACCGAGATCCTCGACTACCGGGTGAACCCCGCCAACCAGAGCTCGGGGCCCATCATCGCGAACGGCAAGATCGTGTCGGGCCGCGGCTGCACCCCGCGGGGCGGACCGAACGCCTGCGTCATCGTCGCCCACGACGCGGTGACCGGCGAGGAGCTGTGGCGGCGGCGCACCATCCCGGCCCCGGGCGAGCCCGGCGACGAGACCTGGGGCGGGGTGCCGTTCGAGGAGCGCAAGCACGTCGGCGCGTGGATGGTGCCGAGCTACGACCCC
>JAGWAJ010000095.1 GCA_021296475.1 Acidobacteriota bacterium | reverse complement strand
GCTTGCCTTCGTCCGTCATCTCCGGAAGCCGGCCGTCCGGCGGGTCCTCGATGAGCGACGTGCGGTTGTCGAACCAGCGATCGATGAGCCAGAACTGGTTGTAGTTGCCGGTCCCTTCCGGGTTATCCTCGGTGACGCCGTCGCCCGACTGATAGTCGGTCCGGTCGGCGAGCGCGGCGCGGAACACGCTCTCGCCGAAGGCCGCATCGGTCTCGCCGTTGAAGAGCTCGGCAGCGCGTCTGGCGAGCGTCGCCACCTCTTCGTCGGTCAGGAACGGCGTGTCGGCCAGCTCTTCCGGCCGCTGCAGCGGCGTCGCCGAGTCGCTCGCCCAGACGCCCTGCAGATCGGGCCGTCCATCCGCCGTCCGCGGGACCGTCCACCCTTCCGGAGCCTGCGCGGAGACGACCGCGGAGACCGCGAGAAACGCCGCCACCGGAACCACCGCGATCGGCTGCCTGTTCATCTGCCCCCCCATCTCTCGAACACTGCCGACGACACCGCCGGACGAGCTTCCATCCAACGAGTCGCAACCGTACCCACTCACGAGACCACTTCCGCGAACGGATTCAGGACCTGCACGGGACCCAGCTTCTGACGGTGGCTGAAGTCCTCCGAGTAGATGATCGATGCCCCGCCTCGCGTAGCAGCAACCACTATCAACGCGTCCCAGAACGAAAGCTGGTGTCGCTCACCCACGTCGATCGCGTCGAGCACCGCGGTACCATCACTGACGACAGGGTCCCACGCGAGATAGTCGGCAACCAGCGCCCGAGCTTCGTCCGTCGGCAGTGGCGGTCGGGCCTTGCGCCGGACGTTCACGTAGAACTCCTGCAGGACCTGCGTACTCAGGACGCCGCTGCTCCGGTTCCACAGCTCCTCCAGGAGCTCACGAGCCCGGTCGCGCTTCCAGCCGGCCGCCCGGTCGTGCGCGTAGACGAGCACGTTGGTGTCAACGAAGGCCTTCACGATCATGCACCTCGCCCCGGCTGAGCGAACGCTCCCCGGCCATGTCGTAGCCTTTCCTCAGCCGGGCCATGGCCCGTCGCCTGGCCGCCGCATAGACTTGATCCTCGCGGACCAGCGTCTCCAGTTGCGCTGCCACGAGACGACTGAGCGACGTCCCGCGGCGCGCGGCGAATACCCTGGCGTCCCGTGCCAGATCCGCATCCACCCTGATCGTGATATTCGTGCCGCTCATCGCCTCGTTTCTCCCGTGGCGCCGCGGCGCCCGCACGTCAACCGTGCAGCACAGTATACGTGCCGGCCGGCGCCTCCGTTCCCAGTCAGACCGCAGTTGCCCGCAGGCCCTTCCAGGTGCAGTAGCACATCGCGATCATCACGAGCGCGAAGGGGAAGCCGGTGGCCAGCGACGAAGGCGAGGATGGTGAGGCTGGAGACGAAGAAGACCGGGTGAACGTCGAGCCCCAGGAACCGGATGTTGTCCCGGCCGATCTCGTAGTCCGTCGGCACGGGGGCGT
The DNA here is from genome assembly GCA_021296475.1 of Acidobacteriota bacterium. Taxonomy (GTDB): domain Bacteria; phylum Acidobacteriota; class Vicinamibacteria; order Vicinamibacterales; family UBA8438; genus JAGWAJ01. The sequence continues at coordinate 5,383 of JAGWAJ010000095.1, read as the reverse complement.
TCATGGGGGCCGGCCTCCGGATGGGGCGGGCCGGCGCGGGGCCGGCTTCTCAGTCGAAGATGCCGAGCTGCAGCTTCGCCGCGTCGGACATCCGGTCCTTGTCCCAGGGCGGCTCCCACACCAGGTCGACGCGGGCGTCGCTGACGCCCTCGATCGCCTTGACCTTCCCCTGCACCTCGGCCGGGAGCGTGATGGCGGCCGGGCAGCCGGGGGCGGTCAGCGTCATCTGAATCACGGCCAGGCCCTTGCCGTCGACCGCGACGTCGTAGATCAGGCCGAGCTCGTAGATGTTGACCGGGATCTCGGGATCGAACACGGTCGACAGTTGCTCCACGATGAGCGGCTTCAGCTCCAGCGTCTTGACGGGGTCGCTCTCGATGGCCGGCGCGGCCGGCGGTGGCGGTGTGCCGGGCGCGGGAGCCGGCCCGGGAGGCTCCTGTCCGGCCGGCCCGGCGGGACCGGGGCCGGTCAGCGCGCTCGTGTCGAAGATGGACGATGACGACACGTCGGGATCGGACGGTGACGTCGGCGCGGCCTGCGACGGTAAAGCGGCCGGCGGCGGGGGGGCAGAACCGTCCACGTGTGGCGGGATCACCGGCTCACCCAGCCCTCGTGGCGGCGGAACCGGCGGTCGACCGACCTGCCCCGGCGCTGGGGACGCCTGCGGCGGTGGCGCGGATCCCGTCACGTGCGGCGGGATGACAGCCTCGCCCGCGCCGGATGCCGGACCGGCCGGGTTCGCCCCGGCCACCTCTCCGCCAGGCGCGGGCCGGTCACCCGGGCGCTCGTCGGCGCCGAACGGCGGCGGCACGTCGTCGAGATTCAGGATTCCCATGGCCTACTCCGTCGATACGACCTCGTGGCGGTCCTCGACCGCGGCCCGCAACGTATGCCAGGCGAGGCTTGCGCACTTGACGCGGGTGGGGTAGTCGCGCACGCCGGCGAAGACGGCCAGCTTGCCGAGCGACGCCTCGTCGAGCACGGCCGCCTCGTCGGTCACCAGCGCGAGGAACTCCTCGAAGAGCCCGCGCGCCTCGCCGAGCGTCCTGCCCTTGACGGCGTCGGTCATGAGCGACGCCGACGCCTTCGAGATGGCGCAGCCGGAGCCGAGGAAGCTGACCTCGGAGATCCGGTCTCCGTCGAGGTTGACGTACACGGCCAGCCGGTCGCCGCACAGCGGGTTGTAGCCGTCGGCGTGGCGGTCGGCGCCGTCGAGCTCCCCGAAGTTGTGCGGGCGCCGGTTGTGGTCGAGGATGACCTCCTGGTAGAGGTCGCGCAACTCGCTCATACCGGAAACATCTCCCGCACGCGCTCGAGCGCGCGCACCAGCGCGTCGATCTCCTCGCGCGTGTTGTACATCGCCACCGAGGCGCGGGCCGTCGCCGGAACGCCGAAGCGGTCCATGATCGGCTGGGTGCAGTGGTGGCCGGTGCGGACGGCCACGCCCTCGGTGTCGACGATGGTGCCGACGTCGTGGGGGTGCGCGCCCTTCATGACGAAGGCGAGGATGCTCGCCTTCCGCTCCGCGGTCCCGATGAGCCGCAGCCCCTTCACGTCCGAGAGCGCGGCGGTGCCGTAGGCCAGCAGGTCCGCCTCGTGGGGCGCGATGGCCTCGAAGCCGACCTCCTGGAGGTAGTCGACCGCCGCCCCGAGGCCGACGACGCCCGCGATGTGCGGCGTGCCCGCCTCGAACTTGTGGGGCAGGTCGGCGTAGGTGGTCTTCTCGAACGTGACGGAACGGATCATGTCGCCGCCGCCCTGGTACGGCGGCATCCGCTCCAGCCACTCCTCGCGGCCGTAGAGCACGCCGATGCCGGTCGGCCCGTACAGCTTGTGGCCGGTGAACGCATAGAAGTCACAGCCGAGCGTCTGCACGTCGACCGGCATGTGGTAGACCGCCTGCGACCCGTCGATCAGCACCGGCACGTCGCGGCGCTTGGCCATGCGGACGATCTCGCGCACCGGGTTGATCGTCCCGAGCGAGTTCGACAGGTGCACCACCGAGACGAGCTTCGTGCGCGGCCCGATCAGCCGCTCGAGCTCGTCGAGCTGCAGCGTGCCGCTGTCGTCGATCGGGGCCACGCGGAGCTGCGCGCCAACCTGCTCGCACAGGAGCTGCCACGGCACGATGTTCGAGTGGTGCTCCATGTGGGTGATGACGATCTCGTCACCCGGACCGACCTGGCGCCGGCCGAAGCTCTGCGCCACGAGGTTGATGGCCTCGGTGGAGTTGCGCGTGAAGATGATCTCGCGCGACGCGCGGGCGTTCACGAACCGCTGCACCTTGACCCGCGCGGCGTCGTAGGCGGCCGTCGCCTCCTCGCTCAGCGTGTAGACGCCCCGGTGGATGTTGGCGTTGCCGTCGCTGTAGTAGCGCGCCAGCGCGTCGAGCACGGGCCGCGGCTTCTGCGTGGTGGCGGCGTTGTCGAGGTAGACGAGGCGATGCTGGCGGACCATGCGCGCCAGGATCGGAAAGTCCCGCCGGATGCGCTCGACGTCGAGCGCCGGCGCGGGGGCCGCGGCAACGTCCGGCATGCTCACCGCACGCTCCTCGCGGAACGGGCGGGGCCGCGCCGGGCGGCGTCGGCGGAGCGTCTGCGCTGCCGCCCGCCCCCCGCGCCGCCGCCACCCGCGACGCCGTCACTCGCCCACATGGAACGACCCTCCCCCCGATCCGGGCAGTTGCGCCAGGAGCAGATCCTCGAGCTGCTCGCGGATGGGCGCGATCGCGATCCGGTTCAGCAGATCGCTGGCGAAGGCGTGGACGAGGACGTTCCGTGCCTGCTCCAGCCCGAGCCCTCGCGCGCGGAGGTAGAAGAGCGCGTCCTCGTCGAGCTGACCGACGGTGGCGCCGTGCGTGCACTTGACGTCGTCGGCGAAGATCTCCAGCTCCGGTTTCGTGTTGATCTGGGCGTCCTCGGAGAGCAGCAGCGCCTTGTTGGACTGCTTCGCGTCCGTCTTCTGGGCGTCGATCGCGACGATGATCTTGCCGTTGAAGACGGCTCGGGCCGCCCCGTTCAGGATGCCCTTGTAGAGCTCGTGGCTGGAGCAGTGCGGCTGCGCGTGGTGGATCGTCGTGTGGTTGTCCACCAGCCGGCGGCCGGTCGCCAGGTAGAGGCCGTTGAGCGTGCACTCGATGCCTTCGCCGTCGAGGAGCGCCTGCGCGTCGTTGCGCACGATGGCGCCCTCGAGGGTGACGGCGTGCGACGAGAAGCTGGCCGCGCGGCCGAGCCGGACGTGCATCGACGCGATGTGGTACGCGGCCGGGCTCTCGCGGACGGTCTTGTAGTGGTCGACCACCGCGCCCGGACCCGCGACCACCTCCGTCACCGCGTTGGTCAGGTAGGCCGACTCGCCGCCGCCGCCGTAGCTCTCCACCAGCCGGACCTGGGCGTTCTCGCCGACGACGACCAGCACGCGCGGGTGGGTCATCACCGGCGCGCCCCCGGGGGGCGGCGACGTGACGAAGAGCAACTGGATCGGCTGCTCGACCACGGTGTTCGCCGGCACGTGCACGACGGCGCCGTCGCGGAGGAGCGCGGTGTTGAGCGCGGTGAACCCTTCGTTCTCGATGCCGGCGACCGCCGCCAGGTGCGACTCCACGGCCTGCCGCGTCGCCACGCCGGCGTCCGCGGCCAGCACGTCCGCCAGGCTCGTCACCTCGACCCCGGCCGGCAGGGCACTGACGTCCGAGGCGGGCGCCACGTGGCTGCCGTTGACGAAGAGGAGCGCCTGCCCGGCGCCGACGCCGGTCGCGGCGTGCGGCGCGACGTGGGCCGCGGCGGCCGCGCGCTCGGCCGGCGCGGCGAGCGCGAACGCGGTGTTGGCGATCGGCGCGACGTTCGTGAACCGCCACGCCTCGTCTCGCGTGGTCGGGATGCCGAGCGCCGTGAAGCGCTCGAAGGCGCGCCGCCGCAGCTCGGCAACCGCGGCGGGGACGGGCGACGTGCGGCGCACCGCCTCGAAGGCGTCGGCGTAGGTGTCGGAAGGAGCCAGCGTCGTCATCGGCATTCCGCTAGCGCGCCCCGACGGGCGCATTGGAGTCTGCGTTGGCAAGGGGCTTCTCCATGGCAAGCTCTGCGGCGCAGACTCCTACGCACCGACCGGCTCGGCGTCCTTGAGCCACGCGAAGCCCCTCTCCTCGAGCTCCAGCGGCAGCTCCTTGCCGCCCGAGCGGACGATGCGGCCGTCCGACAGGACGTGCACGAAGTCCGGGACGATGTAGTTGAGCAGGCGCTGGTAGTGGGTGACGACCACGATGGCGCGCTCCGGGCTGCGCATCGCGTTCACGCCGGCGGAGACGGTCCGCAGCGCGTCGATGTCGAGCCCCGAGTCGGTCTCGTCCATGATCGCGAGCCGCGGCTCGAGGACGGCCATCTGGAAGATCTCGTTGCGCTTCTTCTCGCCGCCGGAGAAGCCCTCGTTGACCGGGCGCTTCAGCAGGCCCTGGTCGATGTGCAGCACGTTCATGCGGTCCTTGACCAGGGCCATGAAGTCCATCGCGTCGAGCTCCGGCTCGCCGCGGTGCTTGCGGACCTCGTTCAGCGCCGCCTTCAGCAGGTAGGCGTTGTTGACGCCGGGGATCTCCACCGGGTACTGGAAGGCGAGGAAGATCCCCTGCCGCGCGCGGTCCTCCGGCTCCATCTCCAGCAGATCGCGGCCGTCGTAGGTGACCGACCCGGACGTGACCTCGTATTCCTCGCGCCCCGCGAGCACCGCCGCGAGCGTGCTCTTGCCGGAGCCGTTCGGCCCCATGACGGCGTGGACCTCGCCGGCCTTCACCGCGAGGTCGATTCCCTTCAGGATCTCCCGGCCGCCCACCGAGGCGTGCAGGTTGGTTATCTCGAGCATGACTGCCTGGCTCCCTATCCGACGCTGCCCTCGAGGCTGATGCCGAGCAGCTTCTGTGCCTCGACCGCGAACTCCATCGGCAGCTCGCGGAAGACCTCCTTGCAGAAGCCGTTGACGATCATGTTCACCGCATCCTCGGTCGACAGGCCGCGCTGGCGGCAGTAGAAGATCTGGTCCTCGCCACGCCTCGTGCTCGACCTGCGACGACGTGTTGCGCACCTCCAGGTAGGGGAAGGTGTGCGCGCCGCACTTGTCGCCGATGAGCAGCGAGTCGCACTGAGAGAAGTTGCGCGCCCCCTTGGCGTTCTTGCCGATGCGCACGAGGCCGCGGTAGGTGTTCTGGCCCTTGCCGGCCGAGATGCCCTTGGAGATGATGGTGCTCCGCGTGTTCTTCCCCAGGTGCAGCATCTTCGTGCCGGTGTCGGCCTGCTGGTGGTTGTTGGTGACGGCCACCGAGTAGAACTCGCCGACCGAGTTGTCCCCCTGCAGGATGCAGCTCGGGTACTTCCAGGTGATGGCCGAGCCGGTCTCC
>JAGWAJ010000094.1 GCA_021296475.1 Acidobacteriota bacterium | reverse complement strand
CCGGCCGTTGCCGTTGGTGTCGAGCACCTGCACCGTCCAGCCCTGCGCCAGCTCCTCGTCGCCGGTCTCGTCGAACACCTTGGTGTCGAACCAGGCGACCACCGGTCCACTGCCGCAGAACCACAGCTTGTCGTCGTAGGCGAAGTTCAGGTGGTGCGTCCCGAAGCAGGTGTTGACGGTCGTGACCTCCCCTGTCTCGGGGTCGTACATCTGGACCTGCCGGTTGCTCCGCTCGATGGGGAAGGCCTGCGCGGACGGATGGCCCGACCCCGGCCGGCAGAAGGCCGGCGTCTCGGACGGACGCACCCGGGCCGCGATCCAGACCCGCGCCCGGCTGTCCATGGCGAAGCTGTGCGCCACGCTGCGGCTGTGCCAGATGAGCTCCTCGCCCCAGTACGGCGACGGCATCTTGGGCGGCGTCGCCGCGGAGCTCGGCGTGTCCGGATGCCGCACCTGCAGCGGCACCACGGTGGCGACGTGCGTGTTGGGGTCGACGAGCGGCATGTCGTCCGTGCTGTTCTCCGGTGCGCCGTAGACCGGGCCGTTCGCGTTGACGGTCGGGTCGCGCTTGTCGGCGGAGATCAGGTCGTGCATGTACGCCTGCGGATCGGACCAGTCCCACAGCGTCACGACGACGTTGCGCTCCACGCCCCGGGGCCGGGGCGGCGCGTTCATCGGGTACTCGCCCGCCTGGATGCGGTCGGTCCAGTCGGCGTACATCGCCAGCGCACGGTCGCGCCCCGCCTGGGCCAGCCGCGCGTCCATGGCGCCGCCCGCCTGCCCGGACTGCACGCGGCGATCCCAGGCCGCGAGATGCGAATCGAAGTCGCCGAGCGCATCGGGGATCTCCCGCGTGGCCTTGTTGCCCAGCGCGTGGCACCCGGTGCAGCCGTCCGTGTTGACCACCGAGCGGATCCACTCGCCCTGGCTCTCGATGTCGGGCGAGATGCCGTTCCCGTCCGCGCCCGTGCCGGGGAACTCCTCGGGTCCCGGGACCTCGAGCAGGGCGAACCAGTCCTGCGCCGGGTAGTACTCCGCGGCCGCCGCGGCGTCGGGGGCCGGGACGGCCGTGAGATCGAGCGCCTCGCCCGGCTGGGCCCGCACCTTGTCGGAGTCCACGAGCCCGTAGCCGCGCACCCAGACGTCGTAGGTGGCCGGCGGCAGATCGGGAACGAGGTAGCGTCCCGCATCGTCCGTCACCACGCTCCTGATGAAGCGGGTCGGCAGATCGCGGGTCTCCGCGATTACCCAGACCCCCGCCTCGGGGCCCTCGGGGCCGGTCACCACCCCGGCTATGTCGTCGCCGTCCATGGGTATCGATCCGGCCGGCGTCTGACCGGCGAGGACCGCGACGAGCGACGCCGCGACGATCACGACCGCCGCCGACCCGACGCCGATCCCGCTCGAAGGCAGCAGACTCCGCTCCATGTCTCACCTCGTTTCCGCAGCCGCACCCGGACGCGACGTCGAGCATGGTCGCATCGGGAAACCAGGTCAAGCGTCCCCCGCGGCAACCGCCCGGGCGCGCCGGTCCCCGCAAGAGGCCGGCGTCGAACGGGTTGCGTAACATGCACACGTTCGACGGGAGGGGTCAGGAGTTGGACGTGCGTTCCACGTTGCGCGGCGATCTGTTGGGCGGGGCAACGGCGGCGGTCGTGATGTTGCCGGTCGGCTTGGCCTACTGCGTGGCGGCCGGGGTGGGACCGAACGGTTCGGTGAGCAGCTTGCTGACCTCCCAGGTGGCTGATTCGCTTACCCACTCGCATCACCATCCAAGCCGGGCGCTGATCGGCGCGGCGGCGGAACAGGACACCGCGTGCGTCGTCGTGGGGCTCTCCGGCGGCGTAGCCGAGACTCTGCACGCGCTCGACGCGTTGCGCGAGGTTCCGGCCGGCCATGTCGTCGACACCGTCGACGAGGCGCGCCTGCTCGCCAAGCGTCTGCTCGAAGGTTGACGCCAGGCGGCGGCGAGGCGAGCGGGTGCCGGTTTCGAGACTCCTGCAACGTGCCGCCGACCGCGCGCAATGGTATAAGGGCGGCACCGGGGCGCCGCGCGGTCCGCGCCGGACCGGCCGGGGTAGGACTCGCGGGCGGTGGTGACGGTCCGGGAGCAACGGACATGCGACGTGGTTGGAGGCGGACGGCCCCGGGGGCTTGGAGAACAGGAGCGCACATGTCGACACGGATGAATCGGAGTGTCTGGAAGGGTCTGGTCGTTGCCGCGTTCGTGCTCGGCACCGTCGCCACCGCGCCGGCGCAGCAGGGTGCTCCCGAGGGCGAGTGGCACTACTACGGCGGCGATGCGGGCAGCACGAAGTACTCGGCGCTCGATCAGATCGACCGCGACAACGTCGCCGACCTCGAGATCGCCTGGCGCTGGCGCACGGACAACTTCGGTCCCCGGCTCGACTTCAACTACCAGGCGACGCCCTTGATGGTCGGCGGCGTGCTCTATACCAGCGCCGGCTGGCGGCGCAACGTCGTGGCCATCGACGGGGCCACCGGCGAGACGCTGTGGATGTACCGCCTCGACGAGGGCGAGCGCGGCGATGTCGCGCCCGTGCGGGCCAGCTCCGGCCGGGGCGTGTCGTACTGGACGGACGGGGACGGCGACGCGCGGATCATCCACGTCACCAAGGGCTATCACCTCGTGGCCCTCGACGCCGCGACGGGCTACCCGATTCCCGGCTTCGGCGACGAGGGCGTCGTCGACCTCTACCAGGGGATCAACGACGGGCTCGACCGCCCGCCGGTCGAGGACGGCCAGATCGGCCTCAACTCGCCTGCCCTCGTCGTCGGCGACGTCATCGTGGTCGGGGCCGCGCTGCGCGCCACCGCACCGTCGCCCGACTTCCCGGCCGGCTTCGTCCGCGGCTTCGATGTCCGCACCGGCGAGCAGTTGTGGATCTTCCACACCATCCCGCAGCCGGGCGAGTTCGGCAACGACACGTGGGAGAACGATTCCTGGCGCTACAGCGGCAACACGGGAGTGTGGGCCCCGATGTCGGCCGACCCGGAGCTGGGCTACGTCTACCTTCCGGTCGAGACCCCGACCAACGACCTCTACGGCGGCCACCGGCCCGGCGACAACCTGTTCGCCGAGAGCCTGGTCTGCCTGGACGCGCGGACCGGCGAGCGGGTCTGGCACTACCAGCTCATCCACCACGGCATCTGGGACTACGACATCCCCACCGCTCCCACGCTGGTCGACATCACCGTCGACGGCCGGGAGATCAAGGCCGTGGCCCAGGTGACCAAGCAGGCGTTCACCTACGTCTTCGACCGCGTAACAGGCGAGCCCGTGTGGCCGATCGAGGAGCGCCCGGTGCCGGCCTCGACCGTCCCCGGCGAGCAGGCCGCGCCGACCCAGCCCTTCCCCACCCGGCCCGCCCCGTTCGACCGCCAGGGCGTGTCGGGCGACGACCTGCTCGACTTCACGCCGGAGCTCGCCGCCGAGGCGCGGCGCATCGCGTCCGAGTATCAGCTCGGCCCGCTCTACACCCCGCCGATCCTCGCGGGGGCGGAGGGCCGGCGCGCACTGCTGATGCTGCCGCAGATGACGGGCGGTGCGAACTGGCAGGGCGGCGCGGTGGACGCCGAGACAGGCATCCTCTACGTCGCCTCGGTTACCAGCCCGACCGCCGCGGGGCTCGTGAACGACCCGAACCGCTCGACGATGGACTTCGTGGGCGGATTCGCCGGTCGGCGCGGCCGGGCGCGCCAGGGGTGCGGCGCGATCGGGCCGCTGGGCCTGCCCCTCATCAAGCCGCCGTGGGGACGCATAACGGCCATCGATCTGAACACCGGCGAGCACCTCTGGATGATTCCGAACGGCGACACGCCCGACTGCGTCCGGGACCATCCGGCCCTGAGCGGCGTAGACATCCCGCGCACCGGCAAGCCGGAGCGGAGCGGCATCCTGGTCACCGGCTCCCTGGTCTTCGCCGGAGAAGGAGGAGGGCTCTTCGCCACCCCCACCTGGGCGGGCGGCGAGATGTTCTACGCCTACGACAAGCAGACCGGAGAGACCGTCTGGGAGATGGAGCTCCCGAAGCGCCAGAGCGGCATCCCCATGACCTACATGATCGACGGCAAGCAGTACATCGCGATGGCGATCAGCGCCCGCGGCGAACCGGCGGAGCTGGTGGCCCTGGCGTTGCCGTAGTCGACGGGCGGCGGCATGAGCAACCCGGCGGTCGAGGTCGAGAAGCGACGGCATCGAGATCCGCACTTCGACGAGCGGCGAGCGCCCACGGCTCGTCTCGCCGACCTGAGCTTGCGGCGGTTCGAGGAGGAGTATCTCCCTTCGGCCGTCGATGCGGAGACGTTGGCCAGCAACGACCGTAGCATCGAAGAGCGGCTCGCCGCCGCCAAGATGATCGTGTCGGTCGACGACCCGGTCCCGACCGTGGGGGGCGTTCTCGTCCTCGGCAAGCGACCGCAGGACTTTCTCCCGGGCGCGTACGCGCAGTTCTTGCGGGCATCGTTCACGTCCCCGGTTCGCTTCCGGGTGACCTCGCCGACGTCCCTCGCATGCCCCAGACGGTGACCGGCGCGCCGCCGGGGCCGGGCGGCGCCTCACGACGCGGCGTGCCCTCGTCGTCCAGCGCCACCAGCCCCAGGTCGTGGGCGTACGCCACGTCCTCCGTCGACCAGGCGGACACCGACGCGCCGGCCAGGATCGGCTCGACCACCCGGCGCACCCGTTCCTCGCGCAACTTGTCGGCCAACTGGTCGAGGTGCGTGACGCGGGCCAGGATCAGCCGTTCCTGGGCGTCCAGGATGTCGGCTTCGGTGATGTCGCGGGAGCGGTCCCGGCCCGCCTCGCTGTCGAAGCACGCTTCCCGGCACAGGGCGTTCACGAGCCACGGCTGGCCGGCCGAGCGCGTCTGGATCAGCTCCCGCGCCCCTGCGGTGAACACCTGCCCAGTCTCCGCCGTGTGCTGGGCGAGCAGCGCCCGCGTCTCCGCCACGGTGAAGTCGCCCAGACGCAGCGATTTCGACTTGACGTTGAAGGCGCTGCCACCGAGCACGAGGGCGTTCTGGGCGGTGGAATGGATGCGGTAGTCCCGGACGTCCCGCACCCCGCACAGGACGACGCTCTGCGGGAAGCGGGCGGGCCGGCCCGGATAGCCCGCGCGCAACTGCCGCAGCACGGACAGCAGGGTGTCCCCCACCAGCGCGTCGATCTCGTCGATCAGCAGCACCAGCGGCTTAGGGTCGGCCTTGCACCAGCGCAGCAGAGCCTGCCGGAGCGCCTGACCCGGCCCCGCCCGGTCCAGCACGCCGGGCCAGATGCCCTCCAGCGTCTCGTCGCCGAGGGTCACGCTCGCCTCGAGCGCCAGCTCGGACAAGACGGCGCGCATGCCCTCCGCAACGTGCCAGCAGCGCCGACGTCTTGCCGGTCTGCCGCGGCGCGTGAAGCACGAAGTACCGCTTGTCGCGGACGAGACCGAGCAGTTCGTCGACGTTCACGCGGTCGAGGGGCGGAACGTGGTAGTGGTCGTCGGGCCGGATGGGGCCCTCGGTGTTGAAGAAACGCATGAGCGGATCGCGGAGCACGTCACGGCACGCGGTGGTCTCGCGTCAGTGACAACCCGCCGTCAGGGCCAGAGATCGCCGAGGTCGAAGGTGATCGCATCGAAGGGGCGGACGCTGATTGGGTCGTTGCCCTGCGCGCTCGCGTTCAGCACCCACTGCCCTTCCCGCAGCACGAACGCCTCCAGCGTGCGGTCCGCCGGGTCCACCAGCCACAGATGCCCAACCCCTTCGCGGGCATAGACCGGTCGCTTGCCCTGCAGATCGAGCCTGCGTGTCGACGCCGAGAGCACCTCGCACACCCAGTCCGGCGCGAGGGTGAAGTACGCCGTGTCGGGCAACTCCGCCATCCGCCCCCGGCGCCAGCCCGCGAGGTCGGGGACCAGAATGTCCTCGCCGAGGTGCAGCTCCGGCTCGTCGATGATCCACCAACCGCCCGGGCCGCCGCGACCCCTGTCGAAGGGTCCTCCGAGGTCGAAGCCCAGCCGCGAGCTGGCCACCGCGTGCGGCGGGGCCGGGCGCGGCTGGGTGTACAGCGTGCCGTCGACGATCTCGGCGACCCGATGCGCCGGCGCGTCGAGCACGTCCTGGTAGGTGGCCCGGCGCGTCCGCGCCGGATCGCCCCTGTGCGTGGTGGCGCTCGTGTTCGCACTCGCCATATCGGGATTCTGTCACGAAGGCTCACTCGTTTTCAGGGGGACCGACAAGCGGACTGGTGGGTCGTGTCGTTGGGAGCGGACGGCGTGGGTCACGGCGCTTCCGGCACGTAGATGATCTCCCCGCTGTCGAGTTGGTAGGCGACTCCGACCCGCCGGCCGCGGCGGCCCGCGGCATCGTCCACGTCCTCGGCCCGGTAGCGGGTGACCTCGCCGCCCTCCTGCGTGATGATCTCCATCTCCGCCGTGCCGGGGTTCTTGACCATCGTGAAGTCCTCCTGCGTCAACTGCCAGCGGCTGACCATCGCCACCATGAGCGCCACGGCGAAGACCATGGCGACGTCGAACAGGTTCGCGATGGCTCCGAGCGGGTCGGCGTCGTCACGAAACGAGGCGCCGCTCCTCCGCCGCCGTCTCCTGCTGGTCATCCGAACCTCCTCGTTCGCGAGTGGGTGTTCCTTCGCCGATGAGCCCGCTCACGAACTCGAGATCGTTGAGCGCCTCGCTGTGCCAACGCTGCTTCGCCTGCTGGACGGCGAAGCCGATGCCGCCGACGAAGAGGCCGACGACGGTGGTGGAGAACGCCACCTGCAGGTTCTCGGCCATCGCCGCGATGTCGCCCGCGGCCAGCCCCACGAGCGCCGGCCCCATCGGGATGAGCGTTCCCATCAGGCCGAGCATGGGGCCCAGCCGGGCCATGGTCCGTGCCGCCGCGAGGTCCTGCTCGCAACCCGCCTCGAAGTCGGCAAGCGCCTTCTCGCGCTGCGCCGCCGAGCGGCCGTGGTCGAGGAGTCGCCCGATGGCCGGTTTCCACCGCGGCTCGGGGGGCAGGTCGGCCTCGCGGAGCAGGGCCTCCACGTTGTCGCGGTCGAGCCTGTCGAGCAGCGGCCGCAAGGCGGACCGAAACCGGAGGCGCGACAGCCACGTGCCGTAGGTGCGCCCGGCGATCAGCAGCGCACGGGCGAAGAGGATCAGCAGCAGGACGATGACCGGGACCAGCAGTCCGGTCGAGAGCAGGTACAGCGTGCGTGTCAACAGCTCCATGGGCTCAGCCCGCGAGGCGGCGCAGGCGCCGCCGATGGCTCCAGTAGCCGATGAGCATACCGAGAACCGCGGCCCCGGCGACGACGGCATGGGGTGCGGCTTCGAGCGTCGTCGCGCTGCTGTCCACCCCGCCCTGCAAGGCGTACGCGGTCAGCCCGGCCGCCAGCATGACCTGACCGACGTGCACGAGCAGGCGCAATTCGACCCGGAGATCGGGATCCGGCAGCAGTCGCCGGATGGCTTCGCTCCCGGCCATACCCGCCGCGACGATGGCCAGGCACAAGACCATAGCGGTCGTCTCGAACGACCATTCCGACGCCGCGTCAAACACCTTCATCTCCAGGTAGAACAGCGCGAGCACCGGGATGACGCCGACCTGGTACGCCGCCAGCCGCCGGACCCGCCGCACCCACCGCACCCGGCCCAACGGTGGCGCGTGCCGCGCCCGCAGCAG
>JAGWAJ010000156.1:815-2252 GCA_021296475.1 Acidobacteriota bacterium | reverse complement strand
CGCCCCCGCCTCGCCGCCGCGCGCGATGTGGGCCATGAGCAGTGCGTCGTCAGGAACGCAGGCCACCACCGACGGCGAGTGCGTGTTGATGATGACCTGTCGAAGCGGGTTGTCCGCATCGACCGGCTCGTCGACGTCGACCGCGAGCTCGCGCAGCAACTCGATGACGGCCGAGATTCGGAGCGGGTGCATCCCGTTCTCGGGCTCCTCCAGGCAGAGCAGACGCCTGCTCCTGGGATCGGACTCCATGACGGTGAGTGCGAGAAACCGCAGCGTGCCGTCGGAAAGGGCGCTGGCGACGTGCTCCGTGTCCTGGAGATCCCTCATCACGATACTCAGCAGCTGTCGCTTGTCGTCGACGTCGACGCCAATGCTCCGGACGTTCTCGACGAGCTCCGAGAGCCTGTTGGCGACCCGCGCATAGACGTCTCGTTCTCCGCCGGGATGACTTCGTTGCGCGGCCTGGGCAAGGTCGTACAGCGTGGCCGGCAGATGGGCTCCGTTCGGCCCCATGCTGCGTGGCGCCGTGAACTCGTCGGGCGCCCGGAGAGCCGAGGGTTCCAGCTGGAGCTGGGTCCACGCCACCATCTCTTGACGAGCGAGCACCAGTGTTCGGTGCTCGGCCGCGTTGTTGACGGACGACAGCATCGTGCGCGGCAGGCTGGCGGCAGGAACGCGACGTGGACGTCCGCCGCCCAGGCCGGCCTTGCTGTCCGCGTGCAGCGAGACGACGGCCTCGCCTCGTTCGGTTTCCGTGGAGATATAGGGGCTGGTGCGGCGACCGGTGACGACGGAGTCTCGCCAGGGTTCCTTGTGGGGAAAGCCGAGCCGGCTCTTCGCTTCGGACTTGTTTATGTGCACCATGCGCTCTCGGGCGATCTCCAGCGCGCCCATCGCACGAATGGTGGAGTCCCTCGTACCGGAGGAACGTCATCGACGCCTTGGCGGTCTGGCCGAGTTCGTCCTCGCCCTCAGGGGAAATCAGGAACTCGGCGGCGAACTTCATCGTTTCGGCCACGCGGTCGCCGGCACGGCGGAAGAGGCTCCAGACATCGCCTCGTCGGGAGTCCCCTCCGCGCACCGCCGAGGCGGCTTCGACGAGAGGCTTGTCTGCGAGTGTGGCGAGGAACGAGACGGCGTCGAACAGATTCGACTTTCCGACCCCGTTGGGGCCGGCAACGCACGTGAAGGGGCCCAGTCGTACATCTATTCGATCGAGATTCTTGAAGCCGTCCACCTGGAGGCGTGTGAGCACTCTCTGAGCTACCTTTCGAAGTCGTATCCGCGGAGGCTGCCGGTCCTCCCGAGGCAAGGCGCCGCGGGTCAGTACATCATGATCGACCGAGCAGATATGCGATCGCAATTGACGCCAGTCGCTGCTCCGGTCCCCCGCCGGGGCGCCGGCCGCTGGCGCTGTCGCCGCTATCCCTCCTGGTC
>JAGWAJ010000156.1:0-720 GCA_021296475.1 Acidobacteriota bacterium | reverse complement strand
TCATCGCCGTCGGCACCTTGCGCAGCTTCAGGGCCCGGTAGTACTGCTCGGTCTGCTCCATCGGCGTCCGCAGGTCGCGTTCGCCGGTCATCAGCAGGGTCGGGGTGGTGACGTTGCCCACGACCATCAGCGTCGACCGCCGCAGGTGCTCCTCGGGGTCCTCCCAGGGCAGCTTCTCGAAGTTGCGGTACCAGCCCGACCCGTCGGTGGTGCCGACGAAGCTCAGCCAGTTGGTGACCGGGGCCTTGACCACGGCCGCCCGGTGCGGCCGACGATCCACGAGGTCAGGACGCCCCCGCCGCTGCCGCCGTACACGAACAGGTTCCGCTCGTCGATATAGCCGCGGGAGATGACCTCGTCGACCCCCGCCATCAGGTCGTCGTAGTCCTCGCCCGGGTAGGCGTTCTTGATCTCGTTGCCGAACGCGCTGCCGTAGCCGCTGCTGCCGCGCGGGTTCGTGTAGAGGACGACGTAGCCGTTCGCGGCGTGGTCCTGGTTCTTGAAGTCGAAGCCGGCGTTGTACATGGCGTGGGGGCCGCCGTGGATGCGGAGGATGAGCGGGTACTCTCTGTCCGGGTCGAAGTCCGGCGGCTTGACGATCCACCCCTGGATGTCGAGCCCGTCGGGCGACTGGTACCAGGTCTCCTCGACCTCGCCCAGGCGCACGTCGGCGAGCAGCCCGGCGTTGGTCCGGTGCAGGGTGCGCATCGTCCCCGGGTC
>JAGWAJ010000093.1:369-7323 GCA_021296475.1 Acidobacteriota bacterium | reverse complement strand
CCGCCCTACACCGGCACGGCGTCGACCAGATCCTCCACGCGGCCGGTGCTGTCCCCGAACGAGTCGAGGTTCACGCCCACCCGATCCAGCAGCGTCAGGTGGAGGTTCGCCAACGGCGTGCCCTTGTCGTAGTGGATGTGCCGCCCGCCCCGCAGGCCGCACGCCGCGCCGCCGGTGACCAGGATCGGCAGGTTCTCGTGATCGTGCAGGCTGGAGTTGCCCATCCCGCTGCCGTAGAGATAGACCGTGCTGTCGAGCAGCGAGCCGTCGCCGTCCGGCGTCGCCTGCAGCTTCTCGAGGAACTCAGCGAAGAGCGACATGTGGAAGGTGTTGATCTTCGAGATCTTCAGCAGCTTCTCCGGGTCGTTGCCGTGGTGGCTGGTCGGATGGTGCGGGTCCGGCACCCCGATCTCGGGATAGGTGCGGTTGCTCAGCTCGCGCGTGAGCTGGAAGCTGACCACCCTCGTGATGTCCGCCTGAAACGCCAGGAGCTGCAGGTCGAACATGAGCCGCGCATGGTCCGCGAACGATGCCGGCACCCCGATCGGCCGGTCGGCGTCGGGCGTCGCGTTGTCGTCCGCCGCCGCCTCGGCGCGCTGGATCTGCCGCTCGACCTCCCGCACGCTGTCGAGGTACTGGTCGACGCGCACGCGGTCGCCCGCCCCGACGGCCGCCTTCAGCCGCGCGATGTCGCTGCTGAACGCATCGAGCAGGCTGGCCCGGCTGTCTAGAGCGGCGGCCCGCTCGGCCGCGGTCCCGCCCTCGCCGAAGAGCCGCTCGAACACGATGCGCGGATGCGCCTCGGCGGGGAGCGGCGTCGTCGGGGACGACCACGACAGGCAGTTCTGATAGACGCAGGCGTAGCCGTTGTTGCAGACCCCGGCGAGCGGATTGAGATCCATCGACAGCTCGAGCGACGGGAGCTGCGTGTCCTGCCCTATCTTGCGGGCCGCGATCTGGTCGACCGTGGTGCCGAGGTAGTAGTCGGAGCTCTCCGTGTGCTTGGCGTAGGCCGCGCTCAGGAATCCGGAGTTGGACGTGTCGTGCGTCCCCGGATAGGAGTTCTGGAGCTCCATGCGGGTGACGACCGTCAACTGGTCCTTGACCGGCTCGAGGGGGCTGAGGATCGGCGTCAGCCGGCCGAGGTGTTCCTCCGCGGACGGCGTCCAGCGGCCATGGTCGCACCCCATCGGGATGAACACGAAGCCCAGCCGGGAAACCGGGCGAGCCGGCGTCCGGGCGAGCGCGGTCGCCGCAGGAATCATCGCATCGAGCAGCGGCAGCGCCAGGGCGGCCTGCATCCCCCGCAGGAACGTCCGCCGGGGAAGGGCCTTCTTCGTGATGATCATGACGCTCTCCTCATCTGAAACGGAACACTCTTGACGATGCCCACGACGAGCGCCGACAGGCGATAGCCCTCCGGCTCGGCCTCGCGCAGAACCCGGCGGATTGCCGGCTGGTCGTAGTGCTCGACGCCGCGCCCGAGCGCGAACGTCATCAGCTTCTCGGTTATGGTGCCGGCGAACAGATCCGGACGGCTCAGCAACCCCGCCTCGAGGCCGTCCACGCCGCGGAACTCACCAACGCCGGGCAGCCCTCCCGAAACGTCGATGGACGCGCTGTCGCCCTCGTGGTCGCGCCAGCGGCCGAGCGCGTCGTAGTTCTCGAGGGCGAAGCCGACCGGGTCGATCGTCCGATGGCAGTTGGCACAGGTCGGGTTGCTCCGATGCGCGGCGAGCCGCTCCCGCATCGGCAGGTTGGCGGCCACTTCGTTCTCCTCGAGCGCCGGGACGTTGGGGAGCGGCGGCGGCGGGGGGGCGCCGAAGACGTTCGACAGGACCCAGACCCCGCGAACCACCGGCGACGTGCGCGTCGCATACGACGTGACCGAGAGGACGCTCCCGTGGCGCAGCAACCCGCCGCGCCGGCTGCCCTCGTCGAGCGCCACCCGCCGCATGCGCGTGCCGTAGACGTTCGGAATCCCGTAGTGCTTCGCCAGGCGCTCGTTCAGGAAGGTGTAGTCGGCGTCGAGGAGGTCGACCACCCCGCCCCCCTCCCGGAGGACGCTGTCGAAGAAGCGCTCCGTCTCCTCGCGGAAGGCCTGCCGCAGGTTGTCGTCGAAGTCGGGATAGAGCCGCGTGTTCGGGCTCAGCGACGCCAGGTTCCGGAGCTGCAGCCACTGCCCCGCGAAGTTGGTGGCAAGGTTGTACGAGCGCGGGTCCGCGAGCATCCGGCGCGTCTGCCGCTCGAGCTCGTCCGGCCGGCGGAGCTCGCCGCGGACGGCGGCGTCGAGCAACTCGTCGTCCGGGATGCTGCTCCAGAGGAAGAACGACAGGCGGGACGCCAGCTCCAGGTCACTGACGCGGTAGGCCTCGCCGGCTGCCGCGTCGGCCGGATCGAGCTCCACGCGGAACAGGAACTCGGGATTGATGAGCACTGCGCCGAGCGCGCGCTCGATGCCGGCTTCGAAATCGCCGCCGGCCCGCGCCTCGCGGTAGAAGGCGAGCGGGCCTTCGAGGTCCGCCGCGGACACCGGCCGCCGGTAGGCGCGGCGCATCACGGTGCGGAGAATCTCCCGTGCACACGGCTCCTCGTCGCCGGGGGCGGCCGGACGGCAGACGAAGATGCGGTCGCGGCTGGGCGTGTCGCCGACGCCCTGCGGCGCGTACGGCCCGGTGATCGTGACCTGGTAGACAGCCGGTGTCTGCCGCGGGTGGCGGGTCTCGTTGAAGTGCGACTGCAGCGGCTGCCGTTCCGTCTCGAGCAGCGACCCGGCGTTGCGGACGAACGTGACACCGAGCTCGTGCGGACCGGCCGTCACCGGCACGCGCACCTTCAGGTTGCTGTCGAGCAACGCGTCGTCCCGATCCTCCGGCCGGGCGATCGTGAAGGTCGCGATCGGACGCCGGTCGAGCAGCACCTCCATCTCGTGCGGCCGCGGGTCGCGCAGGCCACCGACGTTGCCGGTGCGGTTGCGCGCGAGGCGCACCTGGATGTCGTACTCGCCGTCGTGGGCGAAGGTGTACGAGACCAGCACGCCCCCGCGCGTCCCGATCGGCAGCCCCGGCACGTGCTCTTCCTGCGTCGTGTCCGGAGGCACGCGGATCACCTCGGCCTCGAGCGAGGTGGCGCCCGCGCCCACGGCCAGCCGGCTGATCTTGCGGGCCGCCGAGAGGTAGCGGTCGAGGAGCGACGGCGACAGGTTCCCCACGGTTACGTTGTCGAAGCCGTGACCGCTCTCGTCCGGCGGGAGCAGCGTCGCCGCATCGACGTCGAGGCCCAGCAGATCGCGGATGGCGTTCTCGTACTCGGTGCGGTTGAGCCTCCGCAGCGTCTCCGTGCGGCCCGGGTCGGGGTTCGCGGCTGCGGCGGCGTTGAGCGAGGTCTCCAGCCACGCGATCATCGCCTGCCGGTCGGCTGCCGGCGGCTGGGGCCGGTTGGACGGCGGCATCGTCGCCGTCCGCAGCTTCTGGATAACGCTCTCCCACGTCTCCGCGGCGTCGCCGACGTGGGCGACGTCGAGCCCCGCGAGGTTCAGGCCCGCGGTCTCGAGCCGCTCGTTGTGGCAGGTGACGCAGTAGCGGTTCATCAACTGCCGGCCCTCGGCCGCCGGAGCCGGCACCGCGGCCGGGGCCTCCGCGGCGGCCGACTGCGCCGCGGCGGGCACCGGGAAGAGGCCGGCGCACGCGGTCGCTGCCAGCCCCGCGCACACGACTCCGCGCCAGCGCACACCCCTGGGCATCATGCGTCGCATGGGAGCATTCTAAGTTTCGCCCCGCCGGATATCAAGCGTGTAAGCCGCTCCCGCACATCCGGTCCCAGCCGCGAACCGGACGCCGGCAGCGCCTTCCGTCAGGCCGGCAGCAACACGGCGATGTCGTCGTGCAGCAGGGCAAGGCCCGAATCGAACGTTGCCAGTCGACCGCCGCGTCGGCGAGCCAGCTCGGCGAGCGTGCACGTGGCGAAGCGGTCGCGCCGCAGCGTCCCGAACCACCGATGGGCCCGTTCGTGATGAACGTGCGAATCGACGACGAGCGCCACCAGCACGTTACCGTCGACCAGCCACGTCACCTCGCGTCGTCCTCGGACTCGATGCGGCGCACCTCATCGGCGGTGACCGCGACCCGTCCCCTGGAAACGGAGAGGCGATTCCGCCGGCCATTGCGGCTTCGGGACGCGCCTCCGACGCTCTCCGACGGCAGCGAGCGACGTAGCAGTCGGTTGACGGCGGCACTGATCGTGCAGTCCTCGGCCTTGGCAAGCGACACGGCCAGCGCGTAGAGATCGGGTTCGAGATTGATGGTGAGCCGCATGCACCCAACGTGGTGCATCGGTGCAGCGGTGTCAAGGGCGCGGCCGACACACCAGGTCGCAGCGTACCGGCCGGACGGAATCTGGACGCGCCACGCCTTCGGCAGGATGACGTTCGGCGTCCACCCGGTTGCCCCGTAGAATGGGCCATCGAATGGAGGGCCGGATGAGAACGATGTCGATGGGCGCGGCGGCCGGATGGGCGATGCTGTTCGCCTTCGCGGGGGCGGCCGTCGCCGAGGAGCGGATCTTCGTCGACCAGTGGAGCCCGACCGAGTCGGTCCTGATGATCGCGGACGCCGACGGGAGCAACCCCCGCAAGCTGGTCGCCGGGTCCGAGCGCGACTACAACGCGTCGTTCTCCTTCGACGGCGCCTGGGTGGTGTTCACGTCCGAACGCCACGGCTCCGCCGACATCTTCCGGGTGCGCACCGACGGGACGGGGCTCGAGCGCCTGACGGACCACCCGGCCTTCGACGACCAGGCCGCCCTGTCTCCGGACGGCCGCGCGCTGGCGTTCGTATCCACCCGCGAGACCGGCTCGACCGACATCCATCTGCTCGACCTCGGGACCGGCTTCGTGCGGAACGCGACCGCAGCGCCGGGCGGCGACTACCGGCCGAGCTGGTCCCCGGACGGCAGCAGGCTCGCCTTCTCGTCGGACCGGGGGAAGGCTCCCCGGTTCGCGGCAGGTCGCTGGGAGCACGTCCACGAGGCGGGCGTCTACGTCATGAACGCGGACGGGAGCGGAGTCCGCCGACTCACCGCGGACGGGCACTTGGCCGGATCGCCCAAGTGGTCCGCCGACGGCCGGCGCCTCGTCTTCTACGAGGTCGCGGTCGCCGACACCTTCCGCGCCCGGTGGCTGCCGGACCAGGCGGGCGTCGACTCCCGGATCGTCTCGGTCGACGTCGCCAGCGGCGACCGCACGGTGCATGCCACGGGGAGGGGACTGAAGCTCTCTCCGCAGTTCCTCGGGCCGGGCCGGGTGGGCTACCTCGCCAAGTCGGGGCCATCCGCCGCCATCGCCTTCAGCGACGGAACGGTCGGAGCCACGGGCGACATCGGCAATCCGTCGTGGTCCCGCGACGGAGCGCGGCTCGTGTATCAGCAGGGCCCCATCGCGACGACCGCCCGACCCCGCGCGCCGGGCGAGAGGCTGCGGGGCATCGACGCGGCCCTCGATCTTCGCTACGCCAGCGGGTTCCCTGCCGTATCGCCGGACGGCCGCCGCCTGGTCGTCAGCGAGCGGACCGGACGCGGCCGCCCCGACGACCGGACCTCGCTGGCGGTCTGGAATACCGACGGCGGCGAACCGAGTCGCATCTTCCGCGGCGACGGGTCCGTCATGAGCCCGCAGTGGTCGCCCGACGGCGAGTGGATCGTCTTCGGAATGGGCAACTACTTTCTGGCGCGCACGCGGCCGGGCCGCGTGATGCTCGTGCGGGCGGACGGCTCGGAGGCCCACGCGATCACCAGGGGGCCCGGCAACGCCGGCTTCCCGAGCTTCTCCCCGGACGGGACGGAGGTGGTCTATCGCTTCTGGACGGACACAGCGGCCGGCCTGCGCATCGTGACGCTCGCGGACGGGGCGGTCCAAACGCTCACCACCGGCTACGACAATTTCCCGGGCTGGTCGCCACGCGGCGACCGCATCGTCTTCAGCCGCCTGGCCGACGGCGACTTCGACATCTTCACCATCCGGCCCGACGGCACCGATCTCCGGCGCCTGACCACCGCGCCCGGCAACGACTCCCACCCGGCCTGGTCCGCCGACGGCGACCACATCCTGTTCAGCAGCTCGCGCTACGGCTTCAAGGACGAGGCGCCGCTCTCGGACATCCCGCAGGCCTACGGCGAGCTGTTCATGATGCAGGCCGACGGCTCGGAGCAGCGGCCGCTGACCGACAATCGGTGGGAGGAGGGCACCCCGGCGTGGGTCCCGTCCGGCGCGACGACACCCTCTGCGACCGCTGAGCCCTGACGCCCGAACCCGGACGCGCGAACCCGGACGCCACCAACGACAAAAGGGCGCCGCCCCCGGTGGGGCCGGCGCCCAGGTCGTTGCTTGCGAGCCGTTGCTCGAGCGCGCCTACGGCTGCTCGGCGGCGGCCGCCTCGCGCTCCTCCGCGCGATAGCCGGCCAGAATACCTTCCATGCCGAGGT
This sequence comes from Acidobacteriota bacterium, assembly GCA_021296475.1. Lineage (GTDB taxonomy): Bacteria > Acidobacteriota > Vicinamibacteria > Vicinamibacterales > UBA8438 > JAGWAJ01. The sequence goes on along the minus strand of JAGWAJ010000093.1, from coordinate 846 downwards.
TGCCCTCGTGGCAGGCGTACTCGAAGAGCGGCGGGATCATCACCGTCCAGGGCTGCGTCCACGTGGTCGGATCGGTGAACGTGATCTCGTACTGCAGCGTGTCCGGACCGACGCGGGTGAAGCGCTCGGTCACCTCGATCTCCTCCGACGCGCTCCAGAACGAGCCGAGCTTGGAGTAGTTGGTCGTCTCGACCACGAGGGTGTCACCCTCCCAGCGGCCCCGCGAGTCGCCGTGGAGCTGGCGGATGGACTGGTCGGGGTGCGGCGGCCCGTCGATCGGAATGACGCGGGCGTCGTGGATCATCTCCATCAGCACGACCGCGTGATCGGGGCTCTGGAAGATCTGGTAGTAGCTGTTGTAGCCGGCGAAGAGCGACGGCACGCCGAACGTGACGCAGCGCTCGCTCAGCGGGCGGTCGGCCCAGGTGTCGGCCTTGTCCGCGATGGGCGGCGGCGGCAGCCCGCGCCCCGCATGCT
>JAGWAJ010000093.1:0-360 GCA_021296475.1 Acidobacteriota bacterium | reverse complement strand
CCGGAAGGCGGATCCACGATCAGCGACGTCCGGTTGTCGAAGTCGCGCTCGACGAGCCAGAACTGGTTGTAGTTGCCGGTCGAGTCGTAGGAGTCGACGTCGCGGATTCCGGCCAGCGCGGCGGCGGCGAGCTGGTCGCCGAAGACGGCATCGAGCCCGCTGGCCGTCACCTCGGCCGCGGCAGCCCGGTACGCCGCCAGCTCCTCGTCGGTCAACTGGGTCTTGTCCGCCCACTGCTCCGGACGCTCGAGGGGCGTGGCGCTGTTGTTGGCCCAGACGCCCTGCAGGTCGGGATAGCCCTCCGCAGTCCGGGGCACCGTCCATCCCTCGGGCGCCTGCGCCGCCGCGGTCAACGGCGAC
>JAGWAJ010000155.1:2781-3126 GCA_021296475.1 Acidobacteriota bacterium | reverse complement strand
AGACGGGTCGCTCGCGCCCCATCGCGCGGCGCCCGGGAAAATGCGGAACCGCCCGGCGCGGCGTCACCATCGCGGCCCCGGGAAAATGCGGAACCGCCCGGCGCGGCGTCACCATCGCGGCCCCGGGAAAATGCGGAACCGCCCGGCGCGGAGTCACCATCGCGCGGCCTCCGGGAAATGCGGAACCGCCCGGCGCGGCGTCATCATCGCGCGGCACCCCGGGGAATGCGGAACCGTCGCGGCGTCGTCATCGTGCGGCCACCGGGAAATGCGGAACCGCCCGGCGCAGTGTCATCATGGGCCGCAGCCACGGCCCGGCGAACCCGACACGTACGACGCCGGGAC
>JAGWAJ010000155.1:385-2713 GCA_021296475.1 Acidobacteriota bacterium | reverse complement strand
AAGCCTCGCCGGGGCAGCGCCAGCGCGTTGCCACCGGGGGGCGCATGCGGCGGGAGGAGGCCGGCAATGACGGACGGGCAACCATCGGGGCGGGCCGAGATCCATGTGCGGGCCCTCGGAGAGCCGGACCTGCCCGCCGCCACCCGCATCATGCAGCGGGCGTTCGGCGCGTTCCTCGGCGCCGCCGACCCCGCCCGGTTCATGGCCGACCGCAACTTCGTGCGGTCGCGGTGGCGGGCCGACCCGTCGGCGGCGCTCGCCGCCCTCGTCGACGGCGACGTCGTCGGATCCAACTTCGCCACGCGCTGGGGCAGCGTCGGCTGCTTCGGCCCGCTGACCGTCGCCCCGGACCGCTGGGACCGCGGCGTCGCCTCGCGCCTGCTCGAGCCCACCCTCGACCTGTTCACGGCCTGGGACGTCACCCACGCGGGGCTGTTCACGTTTCCCCACAGCCCGAAGCACGTGGGGCTCTACCAGAAGTTCGGGTTCTGGCCCCGCTACCTCACCGCGGTCATGACGAAGCGCGTGTCGGAGGCGCCCGCACCGGCCGACGGCCGGCTGTACTCCCGGATCGCCCCCGCCGACCGGCCGGCCGTGCGCGACGCCTGCCGCCGGCTGTGCGCGATGCTCTACGACGGGCTGGACCCCGGGCGCGAGGTGACGGCGGCCGATGCGCAGTCGCTGGGCGACACGGTGCTGCTGGGCGACCCCGACCGCCCGGACGGCTTCGCGGTCTGCCACTGCGGCGCCGGCACCGAGGCCGGCGCCGGGCGCTGCTACGTGAAGTTCGGGGCGGCGCGCCCCGGGCCGGGCGCGGCCGAGCGCTTCGAGCGGCTCGTCGCCGCCTGCCTGTCGCTGGCCGCGTCGCGCCGCCTCGCCCACCTCGACGCCGGGGTCAGCCTGGCCCGCGTCGAGGCGTACCGCGCCCTGAGGGCGGCCAGGGCGTCTGCATGCACCGCCCGCACGAGCCCGGCTACCACCGCGCCGGCCTCTTCGTCATCGACGACTGGCGGTAGGAGTTCGGCGGACACCGCGAGCGCATCTTGCGCTCAACTACAATGTAGTTATACGCTGCTCAGGTTGGCCGACATCCGTTTCGAGTGGGACGAACGAAAGAACGCCCGGAATCAGCGCAAGCACCGTGTTGCCTTCGAAGAGGCCCGGTCGGTGTTCTTCGACGAATTCGCAATCCTGATCCCCGATCCCGACACGTCGCGATCGGAAGAGCGGTTCATCCTCTTGGGGCTCAGTGGCGTCGCCCGGATCCTGGTGGTCTGTCATTGCGTTCGAGCGGAGGGCGAGATCATCCGCATCATCTCGGCCCGCAAGGCGAATCAGACCGAGCGGCAAGCGTACCGGCATAGGCACGACTTCTCGGCGGGGCGACGGAATCCGTACGTGAAGCGGCTGAAGCGGCAGGTGACGATCCGGCTCGATCAGGACACGATCGACTACTTCAAGAACCTGTCGACCGACACCGGCATCCCATACCAGACACTCATCAACCTGTACCTGCGGGACTGCGCAACGAACGGCAGGAAGCTCGCCGTCCTGTGGGACGCGCCGGCCGGCCCCGGCACAACGTGACAGGACCAGCCCGGAGAGCGTCGCCTACGGCTCCGCTCGCCGCCCAACCAAACCTGCCAGGAGTCTGCGCCGTTCTACGGCGCAAACTCCTGGCAGCACCGACCCTGCATGACCCGGTCGTTCACTCTCCCTCCAGCCCCGCCGCGAAGAACGCGGCGTGCAGGGCCCGCACCGCGGCCGGGACGTCCCGCTCGTCGATGACGAGGCTGAAGTTGGTGCGGGCGCTGCCCTGCGACACCATGCGCACGTTGATCGCCCGCAGGGCGGTGAACGCGGTCGCCGCGACCCCCGGCGTGTCGCGGATCGCCTCGCCCACGAGACAGACGATGGCCTGTCCGCCGGTGTGCTCGACCTCCGCGATGCCCCGCAGCTCGCCCACGAGCGCCGCCAGCCGGTCGGTGCGGTCGATGGTCAGCGACACCGCCACCTCGGACGTCGACACCACGTCGACGGCGGTCTCCAGGCGGTCGAAGACCTCGAAGATGGCGGCGAGGAACCCGTGGGCCATGAGCATCCGGGTCGACCGGACGTCGATGACGGTGATGCCCTCCTTGTAAACGATGGACTTGACGGTGAGGTCCGACGGCGGACACGCGGCGACGATGAGGGTGCCCTCGACCTCGGGCTTCCGCGAGTTCAGCACCCGCACCGGGATGTCCCGCTCGACGGCCGGCAGCACCGTGCGGGGATGCAGCACCCGGCCGCCGAAGTAGGCCAGCTCCGACGCCTCGGCGAACGAGA
>JAGWAJ010000155.1:0-325 GCA_021296475.1 Acidobacteriota bacterium | reverse complement strand
GCCGGCACCGATGCCCGCGCCGACGATGGAGGCGCTGAAGTCGGAGCCGCCGCGGCCCAGCGTCGTCGGGCGTCCGTCCGCCGTCCGCGCGATGAAGCCGCCCATCACCGCCACCCGCCCGTCCGCCGCGTGCGGGCGGACGAGGCGCTCGAGACGCTCGTTGGTCGGTCCGAACCGGGGAGCCGCCTCGGTGAACCGGTCGTCGGTCACCAGCACGTCGCGCGCATCGACGTGGGCCGCGTCGAGACCGCGCTGGCCGAGCAGCCGCGCCATCACGAGGCTGGAGAGGCGCTCGCCGTGGGAGAGGGCCGCGTCGGTCAGCCGC
>JAGWAJ010000154.1:2359-2673 GCA_021296475.1 Acidobacteriota bacterium | reverse complement strand
TGAATCCGAGCCGATGCGGGACTAGACTGGACGGAATCCCCGGGGGTCCATGAAGGTAAGAACTGCCGTCTCCAACGGACTACTCGTCGTCTTCCTGGCGATGGCGGGCGGAGAGGCGGCCGCCGCCGCAGAGCCCGCACCGGAGACCGCGGCGCGGCCCGCCCAGACCGTGCCGGGCGGCGACGCCCCCGAGCGCGTGGTGCGCGGCACCTGCGTCACCTGTCACAACGACCGGACGCTGCGCGGCAACCTGTCGCTGGAGCGGTTCGACCCGGCGGCGGCGGCCGACCACGCCGAGGTCGCCGAGGCGATGG
>JAGWAJ010000154.1:1708-2028 GCA_021296475.1 Acidobacteriota bacterium | reverse complement strand
CGGGCCGTCGACCACACCTACTCCAACTCCGAGTACGTGTCGCAGCATCCGTGGGACCACGTCGAGGGCGCGCCCTACGGCACCCGGGGCGGCATCGTCGTCGACCACGTGTTCCCCGCCGACGCCGAGTACGTCTTCGGGCTGACGTTCACGTCGGGGGCGAACACGCGCATCGAGGACATCGACGTCTCGATCGACGGCGAGCGGGTGGCCCTGCTGCACTACAACACCGACCGCCGCGTCGACGCCGACGGCCGGGGCGGCGTGACCACCCAGACCCCGCCGGTCTTCGTGCGGGCGGGGCCGCACCGGGTGGCGGC
>JAGWAJ010000154.1:0-1416 GCA_021296475.1 Acidobacteriota bacterium | reverse complement strand
TTCTTCGACGAGGGGGCGGCGGCCGGCGGCTTCGAGGTCGGGGTGCGGACCGCGCTCGAGGCGATGCTCGCGAGCCCGCACTTCGTGCTGCGGCTGGAGCGGGCGCCGGTCGACGCGCCGCGCCGGGGCTACCGCCTGAGCGACGCCGCCCTCGCCTCGCGCCTGTCCTTCTTCCTGTGGGGCACGCCGCCCGACGAGGAGCTGCGGGCGCTGGCCGAGGCGGGCCGCCTGACCCCGGAGGAGCTGCAGGGGCAGGCCCTGCGCATGCTCGCCGACCCGCGCGCCGAGGCGCTCGGCACCCGCTTCGCGGCGCAGTGGTTCCGCCTGCAGGACATGGACAAGGTCCGGCCGGACCCCAACTTCTTCCCGAACTACGACGAGAACCTCGCCCGCGCCATGCGGCGCGAGACCGAGCTGTTCTTCGCGAACCTGGTCCAGGAGAACCGCAGCCTGCTCGACCTCTACCGGGCCGACTACACGTTCGTCGACGAGCGGCTCGCGCGGCACTACGGCATTCCGGGGGTCGCGGGCCGCCACTTCCGGCGAGTGGCCTATCCCGACGACACCCGCCGCGGGGTGCTCGGACACGGCAGCATCCTCGTGCTGACGTCGCTCGCGAACCGCACGTCGCCGGTGCTGCGCGGCAAGTGGGTCATGGAGGTGCTGCTCGGCACCCCGCCGCCCCCGCCGCCGCCCGACATCCCGGCCCTCGAAGAGACCGACGAGATCCGCGATGGCCGGCGCCTGACGACCCGCGAACGGATGGAGCAGCACCGGTCGAACCCCGCGTGCAGCTCGTGCCACCGGCTGATCGACCCCATCGGGCTGGCTCTCGACAACTTCGACGTCACCGCGAAGTGGCGGGTGCGCGAGCACGGCGTCCCCCTCGACACGCGCGGCGACTACTACGACGGCACGCCGGTGTCGACCCCGCGCGAGCTCGTCCGCGGCCGACGCCGCTCGTCCGCACCTTCACCGAGAACCTGCTGGCGTTCGCGATCGGCCGGCGGGTCGAGCACTTCGATCAGCCGACGGTGCGCGACATCGCGCGCGCGGCCCAAGCGAACGACTACCGGATGGCGTCGTTCGTCCTCGGCGTGGTCGGAAGCGACGCGTTTCAGCGAAGTCGGGAACCGTAAGAGACCCCCGGCCGCGGCCGGGCTCGCCGAGTCAGAGGAGACCTCATGGCGTTCATCACCGGAAAGCACCTGCCCCGGCGGACGTTCCTGCGCGGGATGGGCGCCACCGTGGCGCTGCCGTTCCTCGATGCGATGGCCCCGGCGGGGCGCTTCGGGCGGACCGCCCTGGCCGCGGCTACCGACGTGACCCGGCTCGTGTGCATCGAGGAGGTGCACGGGCTGCCCGGCTGCAACGAGTGGGGCGCGACGCAGCACCTGTTCGCGCCGGCGACGGTGG
>JAGWAJ010000153.1 GCA_021296475.1 Acidobacteriota bacterium | reverse complement strand
CCGACCACGAACACCATGCCGACGCCGTTGGCGAACGCGGCCAGGATGGGAAAGCGGTGGTACCCGTAGGTGCGTTCGTGGTCGACGGGCCTTGCGCTCAGACCGAACGCAAGCCACGTCAGGAACAGCGCCGCCGTGTCGATGAGCATGTGCGCGGCGTCGGCCAGCAACGCCAGCGAGCCGGAGAGGAGTCCGCCGACCACCTCGACGACCATGAACCCCCCGGTGAGGCACAGCGCGAGGAACACGCGCGAGCGGTTGAGTCCGTGTCCGTGGCTGTGCCCATGACCGTGATCATGCCCATGGCTGTGCCCGTGCCCGTGGCCGTGGCCGTGTCCGTAGCCATGGCTGTGCCCGTGGCTGTGCCCATCGCCGCGCCCGTGACCATCGCCGTGCCCGTGGCCGTCGCCATGCCCGTGGCCGTGGTTCCCCGAATCGTTCTTTGTCGTCATGGGTTGGCTCGTGGTGTCTCGAATCGCGATGGGCTCGGGTCTGCGCCGCGTTCAATGCCGCGCTGCCCGCATCCCCGGGAAGAAGCAGGCCGCATGGTGGCCGCGCGGCGCTCCCGCGAGCGCCGGCTCCTCGGCCGCGCACCGGGGCCGGGCAATCGCACACCTCGGGTGGAAGCTGCAACCGGGGGGCGGGTCCAGCCCCGAACGTCGTCGCCGGCGGCGAGACCGTTCTCCTCCAGCAGCGACGCCGCGATCAGCACCCGCGTGTAGGGATGCAGGGGCTCGTTGAACACCGCGTCGCGCTCTCCGATCTCCACGATCCGGCCGAGGTACATGACGGCGACCCGATCGCTCACGTGGCGCACCACCCGCAGGTCGTGCGAGATCAGCAGCAGCGTGAGATCGAAACGCCGCTTGAGATCGACGAGCAGGTTGACGACCTGCGCGCGCAACGACGCATCGAGGGCCGACGTCGGCTCGTCGCACACCAGGAACCGGGGCTCCAGCAGAAGCGCCCGCGCGATGACGATGCGCTGGAGCTCGCCGCCCGAGCACTGTCGCGGCAGGCGCTCGACGAAGGAATCGTCGAGTCCGACCTCGTGCAGCATGTCGGTCACGCGCCGGAACCGCTCCCGGTGCGTTCCGATGCCATGCTGCGCGAGCGGCGCCGCGAGGCTCGTCCCGATCCGCATGCGGGGATCGAGCGCAGCGAAGGGGTTCTGGAAGATGAGCTGCATCGAGGTGCGGAACCGGCGGAGCTCCTCCCCGTGCAGCGACGCGAGGTCCCGGCCCGCGATGGTGACGGAGCCGCTGTCGGGCCGAAGCAGTCGAAGCAGAACCCGGGCGAGCGTGCTCTTCCCGCAGCCGGATTCCCCGACCAGCCCCATGACCTCGCCCCGGCGTATCGCGAAGCTGACCCCGTCGATCGAGCGCACGCTCCCCTTTCGCCACGCCCCGACCCGTACCGGAAAGTGCTTGACGACCCCGTCGACGACCACGAAGTCCGGCGGCGTCCCGGCGACGTCACCCGGTACCTGGTGCTTCGCGACGGTCATGGCTCTCTCCCGTCATGCGCGGCGACCGCCCAGCACCGCGCGGCGCCGCCGTCCGGGTGCGCTTCGAGCGCGGGCTCCCGGCTCCGGCACCGGGACTCGACCGGCTTTCGCGTAGCCGCCGGGCACCGCGCGTAGTAGCGGCGTCCTCCGCGGATTCCCGCCACGGGTCGGACCTGCCGGCGGACCGTTCGCGCAGCAGCGAGCTCTCGACCAGCACCTGCGTGTACGGGTGCCTCGGCCCCCGGAGGATGTGCGCCGTCGCACCCTGCTCCACGATCCGTCCCGCATACATGACCGCGACCCGATCCGCGAGCGCGGCGACGACGCTCAGATCGTGCGTGATCAGCAGAACCGCGAGGCCGCGCTCGCGCCGTTCGCGGTCGATCAGCTTCAGGATCTGGAGCTGGATGGTGACGTCCAGCGCCGTGGTCGGCTCGTCGGCGATCAGCACGTCCGGATTCCCGCCGAGCGCAGCGGCAATCAGCACGCGTTGCGCCATGCCGCCGGAGAGCTGGAAGGCGTAGTTGCGCGCGCGATACGCGGGCTCCGGAATTCCGACCTCCCGGAGCAGCTCCACGACCCGC
>JAGWAJ010000152.1:568-2132 GCA_021296475.1 Acidobacteriota bacterium | reverse complement strand
TTGCCGAACGACCCGGCGTGCACGAACGGGGTGTGGGCGATGTCGATGGCGTTCTCCAGCACCCGGTCGTAGTTGGCGTGCCAGGTGAACTCGCCGTGCACGGCCCGGAACCCCTCGGCCCGGGCCTCGGTGTGCATCTCCATGCCGTACAGCTCCGGCAGCGTCGGCCGCTGCTCGGCGGTCAGGTCCCCCAGGAACACCCACACGAAGCCGTAGCGCTCGACACAGGGGTAGGTGTCGATGCGGGCCTTCTTCGGGATGGGCAGGCCGGGGCGGTTGGCCGGGATCTCCACGCACACCCCTTCGGTGTCGTAGCGCCAGCCGTGGTACGGGCACCGCACGCAGTCGCCGGCCACCTCGCCGCCGGCCAGCGAGCCGCCCCGGTGCACGCACAGGTCCGACTGGGCGTTGATGGTGCCGTTGCGGCTGCGCCACAGCACCAGGTCGTGGCCGTGGACCTTCACCTGAAGGGGCCGGTCGCCGACCTGCTGGCACCAGTGGTTCTTGATGAGCATGGGGAGCCTCCCTGTGTGCTCTCAGCTCGGTCGGGGCAGCACCCGGTCGCCGCCCCAAAGGGCCCGCACCAGGCGGTCGCACATCTCGGGGCCGAAGAACCGCACCCCCATCACGTTGGCCGGGTCCCGCTCGGCGATGGTGCGCCGGCGCGCCAGGTCGTCGGCGGCGAGGCGCTCACGGCGCTCATACGGCACCGGCGCCGCTTCGTCCACCCAGCGGAGCCACTGGTCCACCCGGCGGTGGGCCAGCTGGCGCACCTGCTCCAGCCGGGCCTCGTCGTGGGTGGTCCCGGGGGTGGTGAAACACACCGCGGTCTCGCTGAGCGACTGGCGGATGTACAGCGCCCGGGAGGTGAACGTCGACAGCCCCGGGTCTGCTCGCAGCTCCAAGAACTCCTCGTTGAACGGCCCCCAGTACTTGTCGAGCGCGCCGGTGTCGAGCATGAGGTCCGAGCGGGGGTTGAAATCGATGTAGAACCACAGGTCGGGCAGGGTGCCCCAGGCGATCCCGAGGTGGGGCACGTCGATGTGGGGACCGAGCCAGGCGGTGACGTGCATGTTGGTGAATCCCAGCGGCGGGTTGCCGATCCACGAGTGCACCAGCCAGTCGATCTCCGGGCCGGCGTAGGCCGCCAGCCGGCCCGAGGGGTGCTCGGCCTCCCCCCGGTACGACTCCAGGTCGTCGGTGCTGGGGTCGCGGGCCAGGTCGAAGCGGGCTTCCAGCTTGGACATGATCTCGCCGGTGATCGACCACAGCCGGTCGAACGTGGCGGTGGCGTCGGTCGGTTCCCTCTCATCGAAGATGTCCTGGACGCCCTTCAATGTCTCGCTCATGGATTCTCCGGCGACCTAGGCGGCTAGTGTTCCGTCGACAGGAACAGCGTTTCGTTCTACCGACAGTATGGGCGAGCCCCGCCAGCGTCAACCTCCCGAAGCCGGCCGCAAGGAGCCGATGCCGCCATGACCCGCACCTCTCTGTACGTTCCCGGCGACACCCCCGAGCGCTTCGACAAGGCCCTGGCCTCGGGGGCGGACGCGGTCGTCTGCGA
>JAGWAJ010000152.1:0-547 GCA_021296475.1 Acidobacteriota bacterium | reverse complement strand
CGGGAGGCGGTGGCGAGCTGGCTGCGGGCCAACTCCGGCGCGCCGGCGTGGGTGCGGGTCAACAACCGTCCCGACCTCCTCCACCGCGACGCCGCCATGGTCCGGTCGCTGATGGCCGACGGAATCGGTCTGGCCGGGGTGGTCGTGCCCAAGGCCGACCCGTCCGCCTGCGCGGCCGACTTCGGCGGCTGCGCCGTCATGGCCCTCATCGAGTCGGCCGTGGGCGTGGCCGAGATATACGAGATCGCCGCGGTGCCCGGTGTTGTGCGCTTGGGCCTCGGCGAGGCCGACCTGGCTGCCGACATGGGCATGCAACCCTCTCCCGATGCGCTGGAGATGTGGCCGATCCGCACCCGGGTGGTGGTGGCCTCGGTGGGCCGCGGCCTGGACGCTCCGAGCGGGCCGGTGCACCTGGACCTCAACGACGACGAGGGACTGGTCGCCACCAGCGAGTCGCTGCGCCGTCACGGCTTCGGCGGGCGGTCGGTGATCCACCCCAAGCAGGTGCCCGCGGTGAACGCGGCCTTCACCCCGTCGGACGACGAGA
>JAGWAJ010000151.1:1751-2080 GCA_021296475.1 Acidobacteriota bacterium | reverse complement strand
GGGGAGGCGGACGATTCTCGACCTTCAGCAGCCAGCCTTCCTCGAACTTCTACGACGTCAACGGCAAGCTGCTCTTCAACCCGTCCGCGTCCGACTCGGTTTCCGTTTCGCTGTATCGGGGGAACGACAACCTGGACAACTCCCGCTCGCTGCAGGTCCCGGAAGGGCTGTTCGAAAGGCTCCTCGCGCGCGGCATCGACCCGACCGAGCGTGGGCTCGACCTCAATAGCACCCTCGACATCACCGACGCGCGCGATTCCGGGAATACCGGCGTCGGGCTGGTCTGGTCGCGGCAGTGGAACTCCAGCGTGCTCAGCGAGGTCTCGCTC
>JAGWAJ010000151.1:589-1664 GCA_021296475.1 Acidobacteriota bacterium | reverse complement strand
TGCCGATCACGCTGGGCGTCGGCCACACCTTCGAGGGCGGCGTGGAGGTGACCGGGAACCGGCTCTCCTACAGCCTGCAGTCCGGACAGGGGCGGGGTGCCCGGCTCGACGCGAGCCCCCTGGCCAGCGTCCTCAATCGCGACGAGAGCGGTAGACTGGCGGCCGCCTTCCTGCAGGACCGCTGGCTGATCGGATCGCGCCTGCTCCTGGTGCCCGGCGTGCGGCTCACGCACTTCGACCGGACGGGCGGCCGCTACACGGAGCCGCGATTCGCCGCGACCCTGTTCCTGACGGACCGGTTCAAGCTGAAGACGGCGGCCGGCCGCTACTACCAGTTCACGAACCGCATCACGCGCGAGGACGTGCTGCAGGGCAACCGCGAGTTCTGGAGCCTGTCCGACGGAACGACAGTGCCTGTCGCCGAGGCGACGCATCTGATTGGCGGCGCCAGCTACGAGCGCGGCGACCTGCTCGTCGACGTCGAGCTCTTCACGAAGGACCTGTCGGACCTGACCCAGTTCGCCCCCCGTTTCGCCGCAGCCTCCGACGATCTCGACTACGATGCCTTCTTCTACCGCGGCACGGGCACGGCCCGGGGGACCGAGCTGCTGGTTCAGAAGCGCTCGGGGCGGCACACGGGATGGGCGAGCTACACCCTCAGCACCGTCGAGGAGTCGTTTCCCGATCTGCAGGCGGCGCCGTTTCCCGCCACCCACGACCAGCGGCACGAGATGAAGCTGGTCAACCTGTACCGGATGGGCGACTGGCATCTGTCCCAGACGTGGATCTACGCGAGCGGCAAGCCGTACACCGAACCGGTCGGACTCGAAACCGTCGATCGGCCGTTCGGCGGCACCATCGAGCGCGTGGTGGCGGGACCGAAGAACGGCGGGCGGCTGCCTTCCTACCACCGCCTCGACGTGGCCCTCAACCGCGAGTTCTACGTCCGGGGCTCCATGCGGGGCGTCTTCAGCTTCACGCTGTTCAACCTGTACAACCGCACGAACGTCTGGTACAAGGAGTTCGAGGTCATCGAGGACGAGATCATCGAGAACGACATCCAGCTCATGGGGCG
>JAGWAJ010000151.1:0-459 GCA_021296475.1 Acidobacteriota bacterium | reverse complement strand
GGTATCGCCTCCGGAAGGAGCTGTTCCCGTCGCTGCAGGTCGCTCGTCAGCAGAAGCTTGGCGCCTGGGGCCACAACGCATCATGTCGTTCCCATGCCTCACATACCCCACACGTGGATATCGGTGCCATCGGCCGACTCGCGGCGGTGGAACACGTTGTCGTCCCACGCGCGGTCGCTGCGGTCGAAGATGACGAGATGCCCGGCCTCGGCGGCGCAACGGTCCATGTAGGCCGCGGTCTGCTCCAGGCCCTCCCGGATGGTGCGCTCGAGGCTCTTGTGCAGGACCTTGCACTCGATCACGAACTTGCGTGTTCGCCGGCCCGCCGTTCCGGCAGCGCCTGCACCGGCCGTCGGCTCCGGCCACACGATCAGCAGGTCCGTACGCCCCCGGCCCAGACCGTACTCCCGCTCGATGCGTCCGCCGCCGTTCACCACGCGCTGCAGGAACGCCTGCAGG
>JAGWAJ010000092.1:6312-24153 GCA_021296475.1 Acidobacteriota bacterium | reverse complement strand
GCCTTCGTCGAGCGGATGCGGCAGTTCCTCGGACCTCAGCGGGGCCCGGTCACTCTCGGGGACACGGTGATGCAGGTCGTGACGCACACGACGCATCACCGCGGGCAGGTCATGGCCCGGCTGCGCGAGCTCGGCGGCACCCCGCCGCTGGTCGACTACGTGATCTGGCTGTGGACGGGAACGCCCGCCCCGGCCTGGGGCGCCGTTCCGCGATAGAGCCACCCTGCGGTCGCGTTGAGGGGGCTGCGCGTGCGCAACGTGCTGAGTCGGATGACCTGCGCGCGGGGAATGGATCCGCGTTTGGGCGAACCCCAAGCCGGAAGCCCGCAAGAAGGCAGCCTCTTGGCACCGCCCGTGGCGCCGACGGAGGGTCTCCGGCCTACCCGAAGAGCTCCCGCTGGGCCCGCGGCCAGAAGGCCACGCCGATCAGGGCGTTGAACAGGATGAAGAAGTTGTGCTGGACGAAGCCGAAAGCGGCCATCTGGCCTTCGTTCTCGGGGAAGAGGATGACCCAGAAGGTTATGGCGGCGGCGCGCATGGGGGTGGGCACGGCGGCGGCGAAGAAGACGACCGGCAGGTAGCCGAGGAGCGACAGGAACGACGCCTCGACGCCGAACAGCCGGAGCGCGACCGTGTAGACGACCACCGCGGCGAGCAGCGCCGGCGAGCGGAGCAGCAGGAACTGGGCGTAGTGCCGCGGCGAGGCCTGCCGGAACGCATGGAATATCCGCTTGTCCCGCAGGTGGAGGCCAGGCAGGAGCTTCCCGCGGAAGTACAGCATCCACAGCGCCAGCACCGGCAGCGCGGCGGCGGCGAGCCAGGGTACGAGCGCGAACGCGGGCGGCAGGGAGGCGCCGGTGAAGGCGAATCCGACCGTGGCCCAGAACAGCAGGTAGAACACCTCGCAGAACATCACGAAGAGCATCACCGAGCCGAGGTCGCGCCGGTGCAGGTAGTAGGCCATCGCGCCCTTGCCGATCTGCTCGTTGAAGATCGAGATGATGTAGGCGCTGGCCCGTATGGGGAGGATGTCCCGGTAGCGGATGGGCTTGATGAACCAGGTGAGCGCCCGGCTGGCAACCAGCGTGTCGATCAGGAAATAGAAGCCGGAGTAGGCGACCATCAGCGCGATCCACGGGATCCACTGGACGTCCCGGAAGACCTGCGCCATGTACTCCGCCAGCGACAGCCCTTCGCGCTCCGCGGCGCCCGTCAGGCGGAAGGCCAGGTATGCGAAGCAGGCGAGCCCGATCACGAGGAAGACGGCGCGCCCCGCCAGGCTCCGCCCGGGTGGGGCGGAAGGCGCCGGCTCCGGTGCTGTCGGGTCCGCCTGTGCTGTCGGGTCCGCCGGTCGCGCGGGCTCCGCCTGTGCTGTCGGGTCCGCCGGTCGCGCGGGCTCCGCCGAAGTCGGCTCCGGGGGACGTCGGGTCTCGGCGGAGTCGGTGCGCCGGGCGGGCGGCGGGGACTCGTTGTCGGTTGCGCTCATGGCGAACAGCACCCTCAAGTTGTCGGCGTCGTCCCGCACAGCTTCGCCAGGGTGTCGGGCAACGGCGTGAGGCGGATCCCGAGGTCGCCGTCGGCGTTCCGGTCGACCGCCTCGTCCGAAGTGATGACGTCGATCACCGCAGGTGTCATGCCCCCTGCCCGCACGATCCCCGCGAGGCCGGCGCCCAGCTTCGCGAGCCGGATCGGCGTGGAGCGCACGTCGATCTCGTGCCCCAGCAGGCCTGCCGTCCGCTCCAACAGCTCGCGGTAGCGGAGCCGCTCCGGGCCGACCAGCTCGTGCGTTTGCACCCCGGCCGCCGGCTGCGCGCAGCACCGCAGCACGGCGTCGCACAGATCGTCCACGTCGAGTGGGCGCAACGTGTGCACCCCGCCGCCCAGGACCCGGACCGAGCGCCGTTCGGCCGTTCGCAGGAGAGCGCGTCCACCGGCCGTGTCGGGTCCCAGGAGCAGGGGAGTCCGAATGATGGTGGCGTCGAGGCCGGACTCGGCGAGCAGCCGCTCGGCCTCTCCCTTGGAGCGGAAGTAGCCGTTGCGCGACCCCGGGTCGGCGCCCAGCGAACTGACGAAGACGATGTGGCGCGCTGCCGCCGCCCGCGCCGCCGCGACGAGGGCGCGGGTGGCGTCGACGTTGGCCGTCTCGTAGCGCGACGTCCGGCTCTCGATGAGGATTCCCGCGAGGTGGACGACGCAGTCGGCCCCCGAGAGCGCGGCGGTCAGGCGCTCGGGCTCGTCGTAGCGGGCGATGCGAGTGCCGATGGGCGGCGAGCTCGGGAGGCCTTCGAGCGCCTCGGGGCGCCGCACGATGGCAACGGCGGCAAGCGCATCCTGGCCGGCCACCCGCGCCAACAGCGCCCTGCCGACGGCGCTGTTGGCGCCGGTGACAGCGACCGTCGTGTCCGCCCCGCTACTCACGCGTCACGCCCGCCGCTCCGTCCCCACGAGCCACGCGTTCCGCTCATTCCCCAGTTCCCGCAGCGGCCGCACCGCGAAGCCGACGCCGGTGTCTTCTCTCGCGTCGCGTGGCGCCGCCGTCCCGCTACGCTACTCCGGCCGGTGCGGGAGCAGCTCCCAGTAGAGGTGTCCGCCGACGGTCTCGCCGTCCTCGTTCGTGCGCGGCCGGCCGCCGAGGCGCAGGACGTCGCCATCGAGCTGGTAGAGCCGCTCGGCGTCCGTCACCCCGCTGACGGGCCGCGTGCGACCCTCCTGGTGGTGGACGACATACGGCGGGTCCGCGTCCTCGTGGACAGTGAAGGGGCCGAAATAGCCGCCGTAGGTCCGGTAGGCGGCCAGCGACTCCTCCGGGGTCGGCGTGTCGCCGGCGTAGGGCGTGCGCCCCTCGCGCGCCATCAGGTGCACCATCATGTGCCCGGTCGGCGTGTAGAGGATCCAGGAGCCGGCGCGGTCCTCGTTCCGGTTCCCGCTCTCGACGGGAGCGCCGTCCTCGACGACGTAGCTGTCCGTGTAGAGGAGCTCGCGCATTCCGAGGAAGCGCTGCGCCTCGGCCGACAGCTCCACGTCCGGCAACCGCTCCCAGACGACCTGGCGCGCGGCGTCGCTCTTCATCCCGGTCTCGGAAGCCGGCGTGAGGATGAGCCGGTCTCCTTCGATGTCGTAGTAGCGCTTCGCGTCGACCTCGCCGCCGGGGTTGATCTGGCCGATCCGATGGTGGATCAGGTACCCGCCGTCCGCGTCCTCCTCGACGGAGAAGGGACCGTAGTAGGCGGTGTAGCCCTGGAGCGCCGCGTGCACCTCCTCCGCTGTCGGCTCGCCGTCGTCCGCGAACGGCTCGCGGTCGAGCGGCATGACGTTCACGGCCATGTAGCCGCGGTCGCTGTAGGTGATGTAGCCCAGCGAGTTGAAGTCCTCGACCGGCGCCCAGGCGCCGCTCTCGTCCTTCACGTTGCGCCCGACGAGCTGGTAGGTGCCCACGATCGGCGCACGCATGCTCGGGGCGGGCGCGGCCTCCATCGCCGCTTCCGGAGCCTCTCCGGCGCAGCCGGCGAGGGCGAGGGGCAGACCGACGAGGGCGGCGACGATAAGCGTGGTTCTCGTGCTTCGCATGATGCCTCGCGTTTCGTGCGGGTGATGAACGGAACGGCTATCCCTGGCCATAGTCGAACAGGGCCGTCACGTCGACGGCGAAGCCGTCCAGAAGGGGCGAGGTCGCCGTATCGCCGCGCGCGAAGACGCCGTGCTCGGCGTAGGCCCCGCCGGAGAGAGTCAGCACGGTGATCGTCTCGACGCGGGGATCGACGATCCAGTACTCGGGGATGCCCGCCTCGGCGTAGTCGCGAGGCTTGTCGACGAGATCGCGCGCCGGGTCGTCGGAACTGACGACCTCCGCCACGAAGTCCGCGCCCTGCCAGTAGCGAGGCTCGTTCCGCGGATCCGATCGGCGCCGGAGCGCGGCCAGATCGGGCTCGCGGAAGTTGCCTTCGCGTATGCGCACCCGCAACCCGGCGAACAGGACGAATCCGCCGCGGGGGGCGAGATGGGCGTCGAGCAGGCGATTGAGGAGCTGCAGGATGGCCTGGTGCGCGACGGTGGGCATGGGCAGCAATTCGACGTAGCCGTCCGTGAACTCGGCCAGGCGGTTGGTCCGGTCCGTGAGCCACAGGTAGTGCTCGTCTCCCCAGCAACCCTGAGGCGGCAGCGAGTCGCACACTAGGGCGTTCAACTCCGCCTGGGAGGTCGTCGCGGTCGTCGAAGTCGCTGCCGCCGACGTCGACCTCGCCGCCGGCGTCGTCGGGCTCGTCACCTGCGTCATTTTCCCTCAGCGCTCGTCCCGAGCTTGCGGCCTCTCCCGTTGGCTACGGCGCGGCGCGGCCCGGTGCCCTCCGCTCCGGCTGCGTGAAGACCCAGAGCGCCGCTCCGCGGTCGGGCGGGTTGCGGATCTCCGGTGCAAGCACGGAATAGGCACGGGTGAGGTAGCCGCCGCTGCCGACGATCACCGCCACGTACTGCCGCCCGTCGACCGCGTAGGTGATCGGCGGTGCGTTCGGCACCTCGCTGAGGCGCGTCGCCCAGAGCCGGTCGCCGCTGGCGGCGTCGTAGGCGCTGATGCGCCGGTCGAGCGAACCGGCGAAGACGAGCCCGCCGCCGGTGACGAGGGCGCCGGTGGTCTGCGGGGCGCGCTGTCGCGCGATCCACGCGGTTTCGCCCGTGGCCAGGTTCACCGCCTCGAGGCGCCCGTACTGCCCGTCGCTCTCGGGCCGCGGGCGTACGGTCCAGCGCACGCCGGTGGTCAGGCTGCCGCGCTCGCCCTCGCCCACCGGGACGAGGTCCATGCACGCCTCGATGATCGGCACGTAGGCGATGTTCGTCCGCGGGTCGTAGGCGGTCGGAGCCCAGCTCCGGCCGCCGCCGACGTGCGGGCAGAGCCGCTTGGTCTCCCCGTCGCCGGGGATCAGCAGCGGGTCCTGCGTCTTGCGGCCGGTGACCGGGTCGATGGCGGTGATGCCAGTCTGGAGCCCCAGGTCCAGCGAGGAAACGTAGCGGCCCGTGGCGGTCTCGACGAAATCGAAGATTGCCTGCTTGCCGATCGTGACGACCACGCTCGTCGGCTCGCCGTCGACCGGCAGCTCGGCGATCTGGCGCTCGAAGGCCCAGTCGAGGTCCCACTGCCCGTTCGCCTGGTGCTGGAAGTGCCACGCCAGCTCGCCGGTATCCGGGTTCAGAGCGAGCGTCGCATCGAGATAGAGGCCGTCGTTGTTGGTTCCGGGCGGCCCGACCGCGTCCCGCAGCGGCGCGGTGTCGTAGGTGTTTCCGGTTCCGAACAGCGCCAGGTTGTTGACGGGGTCGTAGCTGCCCGGGATCCAGACCGAGGCCCCGTTGCGCGCGGCGTGCGGGATCCCGTTCCAGGTGTGACCGCCCGGCTCGTCGGGGCCCGGGATGGTGCCGAAGCGCCACGCCTCCTCGCCGGTCTCCGCGTCGAGGGCCACGATGTAGTTGCCGCCGTCGCCGCGGCCGATCGTGCCGACCATCACCTTGCCGCGCGCGACGAGGGTGCCGCCGGTCATGCGCAGCCCGGCGTCGAGGTCGCCGACCTCCCGGTCCCAGACGACGTCGCCGGTCTTCGCGTCGAGCGCCACGACGTGGGCGTCGGAAGTCGGGACGAAGAGCCGGTCGCCGTAGATCGACATGCCGCGCTTGAGGCTCGGCGAGACTCCGCGGGGAAGCCGCCGCTGGTACTCCCAGAGGAAGTCGCCGTCGGCCGCGTCGAGCGCTTGCACCCGGTCGCCGTAGCCGTGCACGAAGAGCACCCCGTCGCGCACGATGGGGGTCGACTCGTTGGGCCCGAGCGGCAGCGCCCAGGACCAGGCGACGCGCAGATCGTCGACGTTGCGGGTGTCGATCTGATCGAGCGGGCTGTAGCCGTAGGCGGCGTACGTGCGGCGCCACAGCAGCCAGTCGCCGGCCGGCGGGTCGTGCAGCGCGTCGTCGGTGACCGGCTGCATGCCGTCGAGCGGGTCGTAGGGGACGGGCCAGGGCGGCAGCGCCGCGCCCGGCGACAGTCCCCCGCCGGCCGAGCTCCACCCCGGGGCGAGCCCCGCGAGCAGGTCGGGGTCGGCCGGGAGCGCGGCACCGCTCGCCTCCACGCCGTTCTCCTGCAGCATGAGGGCGACCAGATCGGTCACCGTCTCGTCGTCGAGCACCCCCGGCCGGTCCTCCGGCATCGTCGTGGAGGTGAGCGTGAACAGGGCCTCCACCGAGCGGGGAAGCCACGTCTCCCGGAAGGCCGGCGGCGCGAAGGGGCCGTCGTCGAGGTTCTCGCCGTGGCACGACGCGCAGTGCTGCGCGTAGGCCGCGAACCCGGCGTCGGCCTGCTCCGCCGTGTAGGTGGCGGGCTCGCGCCGCGGTTGCGCCTGACCGGCGTCCACGGTTGAAGCCGTGAACGCCAGCCCGGCGAGGGCGGCAACCCGGACGGCGGTCATGGCCCTACCTCCGCGGCTCGGTCGGATCGCGTCCGTCGAGCGGAGCGCCGGTGCCCGACGAGCCGAGGAAGAGCTTGCTGCCGTCTACGAACGTCACGTCGCGGCCGTTGGCCTTGTTGGTGCCGTCCTTGGAGCGGAAGCCCTCGACGAACACCTCCGTGCCGGCCAGCAGGTCGCGCTTCGTGAAGCCGCGCCGCAGGAGCGCGCTCGGCGGCCCGCCCTCGATCATCCAGCGCGCCTGCGTCCCGTCCTCCTCGGCCACGTCGATGTGGATCCAGGTGTGCGGGTTCACCCACTCCATCCGGACCACCGTGCCCTGCAGCTCGATCGGGGCGGAGGCGTCGAACTCCGCCGCGAACGCGTGGTGCGCCTCCGCCGGCGCGCCCGCGAGCGCCGCGAGAAGGCCGATGCCGGCGCCTACGACCGCGATGGTTGTCACTGCTCGCATTGCCGTCCTCCTACCTCGATTCCAACTCCGCCGACTCCGTCCGGCCGCTCGACCCGGCCGGGGAAGTCGCGACTTCCTCTGTGGGGTCCTCGGTGACCTCAGCGGCCGGGGTTCGCTTCCTCCCAGGCCAGCAGCTCACCCCACTTCTCCTCCAGCTCGCCCTCGCGGATAGCAGCCTCGCGGAGCGCCTCGTCGAGCGCCCACTGCCGGTCGACGCGGGCGCCGCGGATGGCGTTGGTCATGCCGTAGTTGTGCTCGTGGCAGGCGTACTCGAACAGCCGATCCTGATTGCCTTCCGCGGCCCACGGGTCGAGCGTGAAGTAGTTGACGGCGCTCCAGGGCCGCACGAAGACGTTCGGATCCTCCACCGTGTAGTGATACTCGAGCGTGTTGGCGTCGATGCGCCGGAAGCGCTCCGTGAGCCGCAGCGTCTCGCCGGTGCCGGGGTAGTAGTGGACGTGGGCGGACCCGCCGAACGGACCGCCGTGGGCCGGCACCGCGTTGTTCACCGTCTCCTTGAAGTTCGCGGTCTCGACGACGAGGGTGTCACCCTCCCAGCGTCCGCGGGAGTCGCCGTTCCACTGGCGGACCGCCGGATCGAGCGGCACCTGGTCGGTGACCGGAACGATCCGCACGAAGCCGTAGGGCATCACGATGCTGACGTGCCCCGGCGACTGGATGATCTCCTTGAGCGGCTGCTGGCTGCTGCCGAGCATTTCGCCCGGCAGGCCGTTGCGGGTCAGGCAGCGCTCCGACAGGCCGCGATCTTCCCAGTCGTCGCCCTGGCTGCGGTCGCGACGCGCTTCCTCGCGGGCTTCCCACTGCTCGAGGGCGGCGCGCGTCAGCGGCGGCATGTGCCCGTCCGGCGGGTCGATGACCTGCGACGTCCGCAGCGAGAACCCCGGCTGCGTCGGGTCGGCGCTCCAGAAGGCGTTGTACTCGGCCCCCGCGATGCGGTATCCGGGGCGGCCGTCGTCGGGGGCGTCGGAGCGGGCGTAGCGCCGCACGTCCTGCTCCACGAGCTGCTGGGCGACGGCGTCGTCGTCATCGTCGCTCACGACGCGGCGTAGGCCCAGCCGCTCCCGCTCCGCGGCCTCTTCCTCGGTCATGAACTCGCGCATCCCGAACTCGGCCGGGCGCTCGAACGGCGTGTACGTGCGGGTGTCCCAGAATCCCTGCAGATCGGGATCGCCCCACGGCGTCGTCGGAGCCGTGTAGTCCGCCTCGCCGGTGCCGAGCTGCTGCCCCGTCACGGGCGCCAGCGCCAGAACCGCCGCCGCGACGGTCGCCGCAAGTACTCGATGTGTCACCGCGCTCCTCCTTCTTCAGCTTCAAGGAGCCCGCCGTAGACGTAGGGCTCGGCCAGGTCGACGCACTTGAATTCGAGCAACCGCACGTTCTCCTCGATGCGCCGGTAGAGCGGGAACCGGATCGTCCACGGCCGGGTGAAGACGTCCGGGTCCTCGATGGTCGCCTCGTACTGCAGGTGGTAGGGGCTGAGCGGCGTGTAGCGCTCCACGACGCGGAGCCCCGCGCTGTGGTAGTTGCCGGCCCGGTCCAGCCACGGCAGGTCATGGAAGCCGGTCACCTCGACCACGAGCGTGTCGCCCTCCCAGCGGCCGTTCGACCAGCCCATCCAGGTGTCGATTGGGGCTTCGGTCGTGGCTCCGATCGGAATCGTCCGATTGGCGCTCGCGAACGCGTAGGCGATGACGATGCGATTCGTGCTCTGGATGATCTGGAACGGGTACGGCAGATACGTGGCGCGCGGCACGCCGGGGTAGTAGCACTTGGCCTCCGGGTCGCCCACCGTGTTGATGTTGTCGTGGTCGACGGCCAGGCGCTGCTCGAAATTCGCCTGGCGTCGGGCGAGCGCCTCGGGGCGGTACGGGATCTCGCTGCCCTCGACGACGCTCTGCCCCGGCGGCTGGGCGCCCCACATGCCGAGCAGGCGATCAAACGGCCCCGCCTCCGCCCCGTGGGCCTCTAGGTTCCAGTTGGCCGTAGTGAACGCCTGCCAGATGCCGTTCAGATCGGGGTTCGACGTTCCCGGCAGGCGCGGAGCGACGTAGCCGTCCGGGGTCTGGCCGGCCGCCGCTGACGGCAGGAGCCAGAGAACCGCGCCGACCGCGACCAGCACGGCCGCCCCCGCACCCTTCCAGGGGGCCGAGCGTATCGACCCCCGCTTCGATTCCAATCGCGTCCGCATCGCGACCTCCCCCCGGCGCCCCCGGGTGCGTCCGCCGCCGGCGTCGCCGGGCGCCTCGCGCGCCGTCCCCGGCGCCGGCCGGGGAGCACCGCCTTTATACACCGTCCGGCCCGCTCGCGGTGCCGATTTCGTCCTGAGGGATCGCGTTGGGGAATCTCGCGTCCGCGAGACTCCCAACGCGATCGAAGGTGGCGCGTTGACTTGGACGGCCGGTTCGCGTTCAGATGGGCCGCGAGCCCGTCGGCGCGGGCGAGTCGCCGGGCGCCGGCCGCGCGCCGGAAGACGCGCGGGACCCTGGAACCACAGGAGGTCGGAGATGGACCGCAGGCTAAACCTGGATCGGCTGCGCGCCGGGCTGTTGCTGCTGGTCGTCGCGGCGGTGGCGGCCGGCTGGATCGGCGGAGCGCAACCGGCGGGGCAGGACAACCCCTTCACCGGGACGTCCTTCCGCATCGACGCGGAGGGCATCCGGGTGTCGTCGCGCGGCTTCGAGGCCGGCGCCCGCACGCACTGGCACACCCACAGCGACCAGTTGCTCTTCGTCAAGGAAGGTGGGCTCCGCTACCAGGTGGAGGGCCGGCCCGCGGCCGACATCGGCCTGCACGAGACGGCGTTCCTGCCCCGTGGCGTCCGGCACTGGCACGGCGCGGTGTCCGACCAGGCGCTGACGCACGTCTCGGTGACCTTCCCGAACGCCGAGGGCGAGCACCTGGCCATCGAGTGGCTGGAGCCGGTCACCGACGACGTCTACGGCGCCGTGGCGGCGCAGTGAGCGTGGTGGGGCAGTCACCTGGTGGGAGTAGAGTGACGCGCGTCCCGCACGGTGGGGGTATCCGGGACAGGCCAGCCGCAACGCGATGACGGACCGCGAGCGACCCGGCCCGGAGCCCGCGCCGGCAGCCAGGGCGGCACCGGGGTCGGCCGCAGGTCACGAGCCGGAGGAGGCCGGTCCGGTCGAGCCCAGGCGCCTCGACCTGACCGACGTGACGGACGACCCGACTGCTGCCGAGCTCCGGACAGTGGTGGTCGCCTTCCGGTGTACGGCCTGCCAGCAGATGCTGCACATCGAGTACCTGGTCAGTCCGTCGCCGGGGGGAGCGGCGCCGGCCGATGGCGTCGCGTGTCCGCAATGCGCGCGGCGTCACCCGCTGCGCCTGCCGGGCGTCGTCCGTGAGGTCTGGCGCGCCGACTGATCGGCGCGCCCCGTCCGCCACCGGGCGCCGAGCTACTGGACGTTGACGAGCTCGATGTCGAAGACGAGCATCGCCCCGCCGGGGATGAGGTTCTGGAACCCGCGATCGCCGTAGCCGAGCTCGGCCGGGATCCAGAACCGGCGCTTCTCACCCACCACCATCAACTGCACGCCTTCGGTCCAGCCGCCGATCACCTGGTTGAGGGGGAAGGTCGCCGGCCGGCCGGTGGGGACGGAGCTGTCGAAGAGCGTCCCGTTCGTGAGCCAGCCGGTGTAGTGGACGCTGACCGTCGACATCCGGTTGGGACTCCGCGAGCCGGTGCCTTCCTGCAGCACCTTGTGGGCCAGGCCCGAGTCGGTCACCTCCGCGTCGGCCGGCACGCCGCCGACGTCGGGTGGCGCGTCCAGGTTCTGGGGCGCGGCCGCCGCCGCTGCCAGACCCACCACCGCTACGAAGGACGCCGCAAGGGCGAGGGAACTCCAAGCGCTCATGATCGTCATGCGCGGGATCCTACTGCAATCCCCGAGGCCCGGTTCGTCCGGTGCTCCCGTGCGCCGCGCCGCGCTGGAGGCGAGGCGGGTTCGGGGGCAGGCCCATGCCCGGCCGCTGCCGAGTGCAGGCGGCGGCCCCGCGCGCCCGGAACGCTTGCTGACGTCCGCAGCCTCTACTGCGCGCCCTCGATGAACTCGGCGAACTCGGACCACGGCGCCGGGCGCCCGTGGATCGGAACGATGGTCTCCACGTCGAGTCCGAGCCGCTGCACGTTGCGGTAGAGGCTCAGGTGGCTGGCGTTCGGCGCCGCCGGAGCCGGCCGGCCCGGGCCCGGCGGCGTGTAGAGGTCGGCCTCCACCAGCAGCTTCTCCTGCGGGAAGTAGGCGATCAGCATGCCGGCCGCGTGGGCCAGGCCCTGCACGTGGTGCAGCTCGACCAGTCGCGTCTCGTGGTCACCGAGGATGTACTTCTCGTGCAGCGTCTCGAAGATGTAGCCCTCCGACCATTCCTCGGGCGGGAAGAGCGAGAACCGGTCGGGCTCGAGCAGCCACGGCCGCGCCCGCAGCACTTCCTGGTAGTAGGGACGGTTCCCGACGTGGGTGACGACGGTCGCGCCCTCGTGCACGTAGGCCCGGAGGCCGCCCAGGTGATCCCAGTGGTGATGCGTGGTGACGACGTAGCGGATCGGCTTGTCGGGCACCAGGCGCGTCACTTCGGCGATGACCGCGAGCGACCGCGCTTCGTTGAGCGGCGCCTCGATGACCGCCACCGAGTCCCGGAACTCCACCGCCACGCTGTGGTGCGTGCCGCCGGCCATGAGCCACACGCCCTCCGCCACCTGCTCCGCCTCCACGCGGACGGGCGGCACGGTGGCGTTCCGCACCGCGTCGGGCACGGTCAGCGCCGCGCCGTCGACGTTGACCGCCACGTCGTCGATGGTCGTCAACCCGAACGAGTGGTCGCCGCCGCTGACGTTCGGCTCGTGCGCGCCGTCGTCGAAGTCCTGGTGCTGGTGCCAGTTCATGGGGAACATCATCCCGTCGCCCACGTCCTGGTAGTTCGTGTAGACGGTCTCGTAGTACATGTCCCCGACGACCGGGTTCGGCAGCCACGTCTGCACCCGCTCGATGACGTGGTCCTCGGTGATGGTGCCGTTGATGCGGTACCGGTCGAGGGCGATGAACGAGACGACGGTCACCCGCTGGCCGTACTCGTTGCGCGTGACGGCGATCGCGTCGTCGGCCGCCATGGCCCCCTTCAGGAACCCGTGCGGGGTCAGGAAGATCTCGAGCAGGCGCTGCTCGGCGACGGCCGGCATCGGGATCACGCGGTCGATCTGCGTGTTCCACGCGTGCTCGCCGCGGACCAGCAGCGTCTGGCGCTGCTCTCCCGGAATCGGCACGCCGCCGCCGCGGGCGGCGTAGCTTCCCTGCCGGACGACCCTCTCCTCCCGGGACGAGTTCGTCTCGAAGTCGATCGTCCGCTCGTAGGCAGCCAGTTCGTAGCGCGGCCAGTCGTCGGCGGGGGCGAAGTTCTGGCCGACGCGCCCGAGCCAGCCGCTCCCGCTGTAGCGGATGGACATCATGTCGGTGACGCCCATCGTGTCCGCGGCGGCCCGGAGAACGGCCTGCGCGTCCGCGTCCTGTGCGGCGGCGGGCCCCGAGGCCAGCAGGCTGACGGCAACCAGGAGTCCGATTCGTTTCAGCATGGCTTCCCTCCGCGTGGGTTCCCGATGGAGTTCCCGACCTCGGACCGGTGCGTCGCGCTCCGGGCGACCCGTCCCGGCCCGTGGAGCCCTCAGCGTAGCCGTTTTGGAGTCGCGTTGACCACGGGCGCGGGGGGGCCGGGGCGGAGATCGCGGGAATCGCACGCGATGTGCGATTGTCTCGCGCATTCGTGCAACGTACCCCGCAACCGAACCGCCAGCAAGCGTCCACTTCATCGCCCGCTGGCGGATACGGACTCGGCGCGTCTCGCCGCGTCGGCCCTCGAACCAGCCGCCGGCCGGGTCGGTGGCGTAGACGCTGTCGTCCGGCTGCAGTGCGCCGGTTCGCGCCAGCTCTCCGAGCCATGCGGATGCCTCCTGAGCGACCGCCCGCGACGAGAGGTACGCGGGCGGCAGCAGGACTCGTACCGCCAACTGCCGTCTCATGAGTGTTCTCCGTTCCCCCAACTCTTGCGCACTCGGCTCGTCACGGAGGAGTGCGCCATCGGGTCCGCAGGTGGCTCACTACGGTAGCGGCATCAACCACGAGGGCCGCGGCCCGGCGGCGAGACGCGACGTAGCGGGTCGGATTTGCATACCCGGAACGGGCCGGGTAGGCTGCGGCTCGCCGCTCTACCGCGAACGCGGCAGCCCGAGAGTTCGGCGACCCGGGAGGAAGAGATGACGAAGAGCTCGGCGATCGCGCCGGCGGTAGTGCTGCTCACGGCGTTCGCGATCGGAGGAGCGTCAGCCCAGCCCGTCGAATCGGACCGGACGGTGACCACGGCGCAGTACGAGCAGTGGAAGGCGGATCTGACCAACTGGGGGCGGTGGGGCGCCGACGACGAGATCGGCGCCCTTAACCTGATCACGCCGGCCAAGCGCCTGCAGGCGGTGGCGCTGGTCGAGGACGGCGTCACGGTGTCGCTGGCGGGCGACGCCGACACGGTCGAGGCGGTCGACAACCCGTATCCCTACGAACACGAGATGGTCGGGATCAGCTCGGACCGGCTCTCCATCCGGTATCACGGCATCGCGCACACGCATCTCGACGCGCTCGCCCACATCAACGACGACGGCGTCTTCTACAACGGCTACACGCCGGACGCGGATGAGGTGATCGAGAACGGGCACCCGAAGAACTCCATCCACAACCTGAAGGGCGGCATCGTGACGCGCGGCGTGCTCGTCGACATTCCCCGTCTGCGCGGCGTGCCGTATCTGGAGCCGGGGACGCCGATCTACGTCGAGGATCTGGAGGCGTGGGAAGAATACGCTGGGGTGAGGGTCTCCTCCGGCGACGCGCTCTTCATCCGCACGGGCGTCTGGGCGCGCCGCGCCGAGGAGGGCCCGTGGCTCCGGGGACGGCGGCCGGGTGGCCGATCGGCCGGGTTGCATCCGTCGGTCATCCCGTGGCTGAAGGCGCGCGACGTGGCACTGATGGGGAGCGATCACCCGACGTACGTGGCGCCATCGGAGCTGCCGGGCGCGGTCCACGACTTTGCGCTGCTCTACCTGGGCGTGCACATGTTCGACAACTGCGACCTAAAAGCGCTGGCCGAGGCGGCGGCCGAACGCAACCGCTGGGAGTTTCTGCTGATGGCGGCGCCATTGCCGATTCGCGGCGGAACGGGGTCGCCGCTCAATCCGATAGCGGTGTTCTGAGCGGGACACGCTGGAGCGAGGGGCAGTGAATCGATCAGGGTGTCTGCGAAACTACCGCTCCGACGGCAGATGCGGCTCCCCAGCGAGCCGCGCGACCGCCGCGCCGCCGCCTGCCCGTGCCCGCCGAGTGCCATCTTCCATGTTCGACCTCCTCCCATGCTCGACCTCCGTTCCGCGCGGCCGCGGCGGGCGCGCGGAACCCGGCACCGAGAGCCGATGGGTCGATCCAACTACTCCGCCGGTCACGGCTCCCGACTGGCCCTTGACGTTCTTGCCTCCGACCGCGGTACGGCCATTGTGAACCGCAGCTCCACGCCCGTCACGCGTTCTTCGGCACGAAGGCCAGGAAGCGACGCGGGTTGTCGACCAGGATCTTGTGGATGGTCTCCTCCGGCACGCCGGCGTAGCGCAGCTTGGGGACGAAGATCGCCACGACGGACGAGTAGCCGGCGCCGCCATTGGCCTTCAGCTCCTCTTGGCGGGCGAAGTCGGCCGACAGGAGCACGTAGTCCTCGAAGCCGGCGTCGATGCACGAGACGATCATCTTCACCTTCTCGGCGTCGCCCTGCGTGATCTGGTGGCCGACGGTGTCGAAGCCGAGGAAGGCGCCGCGCCGGGCGAGCGCCTTGTGGAGCTCGGCTCCCGGGTCGTCGACGATGTCGGCGAGGTGCCCGATGCAGGTCAGGCGCGGGTCGACGCCCATCTCCTCGATGATGTCGAGCTGCTCGAGCGCGCACGACGGGCAGCCCTGGTGCGGGGTGTGGGTCATGATCGGGAGCCCGGTCCGCAGGTGCACCAGGCACGACGCCCGCAGCACCTTGCGCTCGTCGGGATGCATCGTCATCGAAGAGCCGATCTCGCCCAGGGCGCCCCAGCGCTCGGCCTCGGCGTCGCGCAGGAAGTCGGCCGCGACCTCCTCCTCGGTCCAGCCGGCGATCTCCGGCGGATAGCGAGGCTGCGTCCAGAGCCCGCCCGCCATGACGATGTGCAGGTTCACCCGCCGGGCCAGCTCGACCAGCCGGTCGAAGTTCTGGCCGAGGTCCTTGGTCCCGCCGTTGACGATGCAGCTCACGCCCTCCTGCGCGGTCGCGTTCACCTCGTCGGCCATCAGGTCGAGGTCGGCAGTGAAGGGCGGGCGCGGGTTCTCCGGCGGCGTCACCCACGGCGGGGTGGGGTCGCCGATCGACAGGTGCTCGTGGAAGAGGGTGGCGCCGCCCGCGAGCTCCTCCGGATCGACGTCGCGCAGCACGGTGCGGATGATCGCCCCCTCGGGGAACGTCACGCCGCTGCCGCCCGCTTGCCGGAGCGGGGCCGGCGGACGGGCGGATGTCAGGCCCGGTGCCACGACGACGCCGATTCCGGCCGCACCGAGGCGGCGCATGGCGTCGCGGCGGTTCACGGACCCGGAACGATGCGGGCACATACCCATGTCTGTCTCCTTCGCGGTTGCCGCCGGGGTCGCCGCCGCCGCTACTCCACGGCGAAGGCGACGAGCTCGCCGTCGTGGTCGCGCCCGCTGACGGCGACCACCACGTACTGCGTGCCTTCGTGCATGTACGTCATCGGGGCGCCGGACGTGCCGGCAGCGAGCTCCGTCTGCCAGAGCACCCGGCCGGTCGCCTTGTCGTAGGCGCGGAACATCCGCCCGCCGCCGAGCGGCGGCACCACCTGCATCGAGCGCGAGCCGTCGCCGAGGAAGAGGAGCGTCTTCGTCAGGAGCGGCGCCGCCCGTCCGGGGGCGCCCAGCCACGGCAGGGCCAGGTCCTGGAGCGCGATGTGGTCGCGCGGCCCCGGTCCGTTCGGCACCATCCAGACGTGCTCGCCGGTGTTGAGGTCGATGGCCGTGATGCGCCCCCACGGCGGCTTGACCAGGGGCAGTCCCCGCGGCCCGTCGATCCAGACGCTGACCGGCCCCTGCAGGTAGCGGAACGGGGACTCGTCGGGCGCGTCTCGCAGCCAGATCTGGATCGGCGCCGTGATCGACGGCACGTAGAGCATCTGCGTCTCGGGGTCGTAGGCGGCGCCATTCCAGTTGGCGCCTCCTACCCAGCCCGGGAGCTGCAACGTGCCCAGGGTGCCGCCGGGTGATTCGTCACGCAACGACGGCGGCGTGAAGATCGGCCCGGAGCGGTAGCGGTTGAAGATCTCGAGCGCCTCGGCGCGGAGCTCGGGCGTGAAGTCGATCAGGTCGTCGACCGTGATCCCCTGCCGGTCGAAGGGCGCAGGCCGGGTGGGGAACGGCTGCGTCGGCGACGTCCGCTCGCCGGGGACGTCGGACTGCGGCACCGGCCGCTCCTCGATCGGCCAGACCGGCTCGCCGGTGACGCGGTCGAAGACGTAGGCGAACGCCTGCTTGGTCACCTGCACGACGGCCTTGATCGGCCGGCCGTCGACCGTGATGTCCGCCAGGATGGGCGTCGAAGCGGTGTCGTAGTCCCAGACTCCGTGGTGGATGAGCTGGTAGTGCCAGACGCGGCGCCCGGTCTCGCACTCCAGGCAGAGCAGCGTCTCCGCGAACAGATTGTCGCCCGGCCGGTGCCCGCCGTACCAGTTGTGGGTCGGGGTGGCGGTGGGAAGGTAGGCGTAGCCCAGCTCCTCGTCGGCGCTCGCCACCGTCCAGACGTTGCTCGCCCCGGTGTGCTCCCAGGAGCCGTCCTCCCACGTCTCGTGCCCGAGCTCGCCCGGCTGCGGGATCGTGTTGAAGCGCCACTTCAGACGCCCGGTGACGGCGTCGTAGCCGCGGATGTAGCCCGGCGCCTGCTCCCGTTGGTCGAATTGATCGATGGTGAAGATGCCAACGATGATCGTGTCGCGGCAGATGAGGGGCGCCGCCGTCCAGCGGTACTCCTCGAGGTGCGGAACGCCGTCCGTGAGGTCGACCTTGCCGCCCGCCCCGAACTCGCGCAGCGGGTCGCCGGTGCGGGCGTCGAGGGCGACGAGCTGCTCGCCGCTCACGACGAAGACGCGCTCGTCGTCCCGCTCCGGGTCGGCCCAATAGCCGACGCCCCGAGTGGGACCGCCGCGTGGCCGGCCGGCGCCGTCCTCGAGCGCGCGGTAGACCCACGTCGTCTCGCCCGTCGCGGGGTCGATCGCGGCCGCCTGCCCCAGGTTCGTGGCCATGAGGAGCTGCCCGCCGACCATCAGCGGCGTGGTCAGCAGCATCGGACTGAACTGCAGGTCGGGGTCGGCGTCGGCCAGCTTGTGGTCCACCGAGCGCCAGCGCCAGGCGATGTGCAGGTCCTGCACGTTGTCGGCGTGGATCTGGTCGAGCGGCGAGTACTTCGTGCCACCCGCCTCGCCGGCGTAGCTGGGCCATTCGCCGCTCGTTGCCCCCTGCTGGGCGGCGGCCGGCGCCGTTCCCAGGAAGGAAGCACCGAGGAGGACGATGCCGAGGAGGGCTGCGACCGCCCGCGGGGAGTGCGTGCTCGGCATGACGTGCTCCTTGCGTTCCGGAACCGCAGTTCTCGGCGGCGCCTCGCCGAGCGTGGTGCGGCGCCTGCGCTCCGTGGCGGCGCGTGCGCTCCGTGGCGGCGTGTGCGTGCGTCGACTCCGGCACCCCGAACGGTCGCGCCCGCGGCCGTCCGGGCCCTGCATCACTCCGCCGCCGGCGGCAGCGCGAACGTCACGAGCATGTTGCTGCCCATCGGCGCTTCCAGCTCGGACGCGTAGTTCGAGAGCTGGAAGATCGA
>JAGWAJ010000092.1:0-6104 GCA_021296475.1 Acidobacteriota bacterium | reverse complement strand
GTCGAGATGTCGAGGGCCCGCACCTCCGTCAGGTCGCCGTCCACCTCGAATCCCGGTTCCGGCTGCGTGAAGCGGGGGCTGGCCCCGGAGATCGTCCGGTCGTTGGCGGTCTGGTTCAGGCACGAGCGGTTGATCGGGATGTAGAGCAGACCGGTCTGCGGGCTGTAGGACCACGACCACCAGCCCTTCACGTTGTGGCCGCAGATGATGAACTGGTCCCCGATCTCGCGCGCCACGAGGTCCATGTTGATGAAGACCTGCCCGGTCGCGGGGTCGATGTCGCGGATGACGAAGCGCTCCGTGCTCGTGTAGGGGAGCGGCGTCGCCCACAGAAACTCGCCGGTCTCGCGGTCGAGCACGAACAGGCCGCCCGGCTCGCCGAGGGTGACCGCGATCTTGCGCTCCTCGGCCGTGCCCGCGACGGCCGGGTTGATCCACATCACCGACTCCGGATCGGGATCGACCACGGTGTCGATCAGCGTCCGTTCCTGCACGAAGTCCTGGTCCCAGTCGTCGCACGGGAGGTGCTGGTAGTACCACGCCATGTCGCCGCTCTCGACGTCGAGGGCGACGGTCGAGTTGGAGTAGAGCTCGCATGGCGTGCCGTCGCCGAGGTCCCACGTGCCGCGACGAACGATGCGGGGGTAGGGCAGCGGGACGGCGATGCCCCAGTAGATGAGCCCCAGCTCCGGGTCGTAGCTGCCGGGGGCGCCCCACGGCGATACGTGCACGCGCTCCGAGGTCGGCAGGTTGCCCCACGTCTGCCCGCCCGGGTCGTCGGCGCCCGCCGCGGTGTAGACGCGCCACAGCTCGGTCCCGTTGTCCGAGTCGTGGGCGGAGATGAAGCAGCGCGCGTCGCGGCTCCGGGGGCTGCATGTCCGGCCGGCCAGCACCCGGCCGTCGATGATCATCGCCCCCGACGAGTGCGTGATCCCGTCCCGGTAGTCGGCCATCTCCGTGTCCCAGGCGACCTCCCCGGTGCGGGCGTCGAGGGCGAGCAGATGGGCGTCGGCGGTCAGGTGATAGATGTGGTTCCCGTAGATGGCGATGTTGCGCGTCCGGTTGCCGAGCGCGACGTACTCCCGCAGGTCGTCGGGTGCCTGCCGCTGGTAGTCCCAGAGCAGATCGCCCGTCGTGGCATCGAGCGCCTGGATGTGGTCGCCGTTGTTGGCGAGGTACATCACCCCGTCGTAGACGAGCGGCTGCACCTGCTGCGGGCCCTCGTCCATCGCGCGCATCCAGGCCACCTGCAGGGTGTGGACGTTGTCCCGATTGATCTGGTCCAGCGGACTGTAGCCCTGGAAGTCGTAGGTGCGGTGCGCCATCAGCCAGTCTTCGGGATCGGGATCCCGGAGCATCGCGTCCGTCACCGGGACGAACGGCCGCACCTCGCGGGTGGTCGTCTCGCCCTCCTGGGCGTGCAGGCCGGGCGTGATGGAGATCGCCGCGAAGCCGAGGAGCAGGCTCGCGAGCGGCGTGCGTCGCTTGCGCATTGTCACCTCCGAGAAGCCGGACGCGTCCACGATGTGAACGGGGCGATTCTATCGCGCGAAGCGCGCTCGCGACGTGCGCCCGGCGGTCTGCGGCCCGAAGATGTCGGCCACCGGGAGGCGGAAGTCGGGGAGCAGCGGAGCGCCGTCCAGCGTGTCATGCGCTTCCCTGCCCGCGCCGCCCCGCCTCGTGGTGGCCTGCTGCGGCCGCGCGGGGTACAACTCGCCACGCGGCCGGCCGGGCGCCCCTGGCGGCACGTCGAGAGCATCGACGTGGCCCTCTCGCGGCGGGAGTGAGACATACTGTGGGCGAAGCTCCCGCGTGCCCGTAGGCGGACCGAGAGACCAACGGCCAGCAACCACTGACCACCGACCAACGAGCCCGTCGAGAGAGGAGATCCCGGCATGGCCACCTTCACGAGCCAGCGCGCCTCCACCATCCGGCGCACCCGCGGTGTCCGGCGCACGCGCGCCGTCGAGCGCTCCAGCGGCATCGCCGGGATGACCCTGGCGGCCGTGCTCGCTGGTAGCATGATGGCGGCGTCCGTCGCCGCCCAGGAGGCCTCACGCAGCCCCGGCGCCGACTGGCCGACCTACAACCGCGATCTGGCGGGCACGCGGTACTCGCCGCTGGACCAGGTCGACACCGGGAACGTCGCCGAGCTCGAGGAGGCCTGGTCGTACCGCTTTCATCCCGACGACGGCTTCATCGAAGGCCCGACCCCGACGGAGCTGTTTCAGCAGGTGACGCCGATCGTCGTCGACGGCGTCATGTACCTGGCGGCGGGGAACCGCGTGGTGGCGCTGCGCCCCGAGACCGGCGAGGAGATCTGGCGGCACGAGCTCGCCGAGGGGCTGGCGTCGTTCCGGGGCGTCGCCTACGGCCCGGCGACCGACGCGCACGGGCCGCGCATCTACTTCACCAGCTTGTCCAAGGTGATTGCCCTCGACGCCGCCACGGGAGAGCGCGACCGCACGTTCGACGGCGACGGGGAGGTCGAGCTCCGGATCCCGTACACCGGCGTCCCGGTGGTCTACCGCAACGCGCTCATTCTCGGCTCCAGCGCGTTCGGCCCCGGACAGCCGCACATCGCGCCGCACCTGAACCAGCCGCGGGGCGGGGGAGAGCCGGTGTACGCCTACCCGCGGGCCCTCGACGCCGCGACGGGCCGGCTGCGCTGGGAGTTCCCGACGCTGCCGACGGAGTCCGACTTCGGCAGCCACACGTGGGGCAACCAGAGCTGGCGCAACCGCATCGGCAACAACGTGTGGGCGTTCACGCTGACCGTCGACGAGGAGCGCGGGCTGGTCTACATGCCGGTCAGCAGCCCCGGCTCGAACTTCTACGGGGGCGACCGTCCCGGCGACAATCTCTTCGCCAACTCGACTATCGCCATCGACATCGCGACCGGCGAGCTGGCGTGGTACTTCCAGAACATCCACCGCGATCTGTGGGACTACAACCTGCCGCCGCCGCCCGGCCTGCTTGAGATCGAGCGCGACGGCGAGATCATCCCGGCCGTGGCGCAGGTCGGGAAGTCCGCCTTCATGTTCATCCTGAACCGCGTGACGGGCGAGCCGATCCACGGCGTGGAGGAGCGGCCGGTCCCCGCCGGCGACGTGCCGGGGGAGGAGTACTCGCCGACCCAGCCGATTCCGCTCAAGCCGCCGCCGGTGGCGCGAGTCAGCTTCGGACCCGACGACATCGTCACCGCGGAGGACACGACGCCCGAGCACGCGGCCGCCTGCCGCGAGCTGTGGGACGAGGTCGGCTACTACAACGAGGGGCCCTACACGCCGCTCCGGCTCAAGCAGGAGGGGACGCCGCCGACACTCGTCTTCCCGGGGACCGGCGGCGGCGTGAACTGGAACGGCACCGCGTATGACCCGGAACTGGGCTACATCTTCGTGAACTCGAAGGACGTGCCGATCAGCGGCTGGATGGACGTCAACCCGGAGTACGGCCCGGACACGGACGACCACGTGGCCTACGTCCGCTCACCGGGGCCGCCGTTCGAGGCGCCGATCTTCGATGCGGAGGGCGAGCGCCTCGGGGCACTGCCGTGCTACAAGCCGCCCTGGGCGCGCCTGTACGCGGTGCACGCGGCGAGCGGCGAGATCGCGTGGGAGGTACCGCTGGGGATCAACGAGCTCCTGCCGGAGGAGAAGCAGCGCGTCGGCACGCCGAGCGTCGGCGGCGCCATCGTCACCGGAGGCGGCCTCGTCTTCATCGGCGCCACCGCCGACCGCCGCTTTCGGGCGTTCGACTCCCGCACCGGCGAGGAGCTCTGGTCAACCGCCTTCGACTACAACGTCGAGGCGGTGCCCATTACGTACGCGGGCAACGACGGCCGGCAGTACGTCGCGGCGAACGTCTCCGCGCCCGCCACCGGCCAGCAGCGCGGGAACGAGCGCCTGGTGGTATTCGCCATTCCGGAGCGGGACGGCGCTCCGTAGCGTTCCCTGGTCCCGCCGGAGGCAGAGTCGAGCTTGGAGTCGTAGCGTTCGATCTCCATCGCGGGTACTGATCCCGGGCCCTTTGGAACGCTGGAGCAAACCGCTCGGGGCAGGGTGCGGGACGGCCTCTGCCCGAGCATCCCCATTTCGATCCGACGGCGCTCTACATCCCCCACACGGCGATCGTCCGGCCGTCGACCGATTCTTCGCGGCAGTACATCTTCTCTTCCCACGCCTTGCCTTCGGCGCGGTCGAAGACCACCAGATGCCCCTCGCGCGCCGCACACCGGTCCATGTAGGCCGCGGTCTGCGCCAGCCCGTCCGCGATTGTGCGTTCCAGGCGCCCGCGCAGCACCTTGCACTCGATCACGATGCGGTCCGCCTCCGCCGGTTGGTGCTGCCCACCTCTTCGCGGCCAGACGATCAGCAGATCGGTTCGCCCCCGTCCCAGCCCGTACTCGCGTTCGATGCGCCCGCCCCCGTTGACGATGCGCTGCAGAAACGCCTGCAGCAGGAGCTGCGGCCCTGCCTCCCGATAGTCGAAGCGCTGCACCCAATGCTCCGAGTGCTCGCGGAAGAACGCCTGGAACGAGGCCAGCAGCTTGTGCACGTCGAGCCCGCCGCCGGCATCCACGTACCAGGCGGCGTCCTGGAGCAGCTTCGCCTGGACGGCGTAGGTGAGCTCGCGAGGAACCACCTCGGCGTAAATCGGGTTGGCGATGCGCGGAGGGTCGTCGCGGGCGATGAGGCCGAGGTCGCGCACGTACTCCAGGTCGTGCAGGGACGAGTCGTCCTCGCTGGCGCCGCTCAGCAACGGTTCGATCACGCGGCGCACGCGGTCCTCCTGCAGCTTGTCCACGAGTTGGTCCAGGTGGACCTGACGGCTCTCGATCAGGTGTTCCCGGGCGTCGAAGATGTCAGCGACCCCGATCGCCCGCGAGCGGTCGCGGCCGGCCCGGCTGCCGAAGCAGGCCTGGCGACAGAGCGCGTTCACCAGCCACGGCTGGCCGCGGGTCCCCATCCACACCGCATCGACCGCCTGCGCCGTGAAGGCCTGTCCGGTCTCGGTCGTGTGCTGGGTGAGCAGCGCCCGCAACTCGGCCTCGGTGAAGTCGCCGAGGCGTAGCGACTCCGCGCGGATGTTGAACGCGCTGCCGCCGGCGATGACTGCGTTCTCCGCTCGGGAGCGGATGCGGTAGTCGCGTACGTCGCGCACGCCGCACAGCACGACGCTCTGCGGAAAGCTCCGCGGGCGACGGTCGTAGCCGGCGCGGAGCTGTCGCAGGACCGCGATCAGGGTGTCGCCGATCAGCGCATCGATCTCGTCGATCAGGACCACCAGGGGCCGGGGATCGGACATGCTCCAACGGGACAGCGCGGTCGCCAGGGCGTTGTGCGGACCGAATGACGCCAGGAGATCGGGCCAGCGCTCGTCGAGGAACCCGTCGCCGGCCTCCAGCGCCCGATTGGCCAGCTCGCCCAGGACGGCCTGCATGGCGTCTCTCACGTCTTCGCGCGCCGTCTGGGCAACCTCGACGTTCGCGTAGACGCAGCGAAAGCCCTCCCCGGCGCCGCCGTTGAGCAGGTCGCGCAGCGCCAGCAGGGTGGACGTCTTCCCGGTCTGCCGCGGCGCGTGCAGCACGCAGTACCGCCGCGCCCGGATCAGCCCCAAGACCTGGTCGAGGTCGACCCGTTCCAGCGGCGGAACGCAGTAGTGCCATGCGGCGACGACGGGGCCCTCGGTGTTGAACTCGCGCACGCCAGACGATCCCGTGTGGCTACGGCAGCGCGAACACGAAGAGGTTGTTTCCCTGGCTCGGCCGCAGCTCCGGGGTCAGGTTGAGGAAGCGGGCCGTCCCCGTGCTGACCGCCACGTACTGCCGGCCGTCGACGGCGTAGGTGATCGGGAAGCCGGAGACGGGCGAGCCGAGGTTGACCTCCCAGAGCACCTCGCCGGTCTCGTGGTCGAGGGCGCGAAAGCGGCCGTTGACGTCGCCGCCGAAGACGAGGCCGCCGCCGGTCGCGACGAGCGACATCGTCGCCGCGCGTTGCTCGCGGACCCAGGCGGTCTCGCCGGTCTCGGCGGAGATGGCGTGCACCGCGCCGACCTGGTCCGTCCCGGGGGCGATCCGGGCGCGCCACGCGATGGCGTAGATC
>JAGWAJ010000008.1:58613-87178 GCA_021296475.1 Acidobacteriota bacterium | reverse complement strand
AGCGAGAACGGATTGGGGGCCAGGTTCAACAGCAGCGCCATCATCGCGCCGGCGAAGCTCGACAGACCGACGCCGACGAGGATGAGCGTCACGACCGAGCCGACCCGCACCGCCGCGGTCGCCAGCAGCGCGGTGGCGGCCAGCGCGCCTGCGATTGCCGCCACGGGCATCAGGAACGCGCTCGCGCCCACGAGGCCGTAGTAGATGACGCCGGTGGCGGCCAGCGAAGCGGTGGCGGAGACGCCGAGCACCCCCGGCTCGGCGAGCGGATTCCGCAGCAGGCCCTGGAGCGCCGCCCCCGACGCGCCGAGGGCGGCGCCGGCGGTGAACGCGGCCAGGCCGCGCGGCAGGCGGATCTCCCAGACGACGATCCGGTCCCCCGGCGATGCGCCGCCGATGAGGGCGGCCAGGACCCGTTCCACGCCGAGCGGCGTCGAGCCGAGGAGACACGCCGCGGCAATCGCAGCCAGACCGGCCGCGGCCAGCGCCGCCAGGAGCACGCGGTCGCTCATCGCCCGCCGCCCGCGTCAGAGCGGGGATGCGTTCCGGATCGGGGGGGCAGGGAAGCGCGGGTCGTCCACGATACCTCCTCGCCTCCCCATCGGAGGCTGCGTGAGGCGTGGCGGGACCGGTCTCCTGGCTCGCAGGTTTCGCCTACTCTCCGCGCCTTCCCACCCTCAGCGGGCAGTGGCCGTGCTGCGGATTTCGTACCTGCTCACAGTTGCGAGGGCAGCGTCGGTTTCGCACCGAACTTCCCGTGCATCCAGCCACGACTGTGTGGCCGGCAGCGTATGCGACGGCGGCCGGCCCGTCAAGGACGGAGCGCGCGGC
Source organism: Acidobacteriota bacterium (assembly GCA_021296475.1). Lineage (GTDB taxonomy): Bacteria > Acidobacteriota > Vicinamibacteria > Vicinamibacterales > UBA8438 > JAGWAJ01. The sequence goes on along the minus strand of JAGWAJ010000008.1, from coordinate 86,347 downwards.
TCGCTCCCGCGACGCCGGCGTCGCTCGCGGCGTCCGCCGCGCCCGCCGCGCCCGCCGCGAACGCCTCGACCACATCGGCCAGGAACCAGGCGCCGCAGGCGGTGGTCGCTCCATCGATACCCAGCGACGGTCCGGCCACCACGCGCTCGGTGGCCACCGGGTGCCGGAACGGCGTCCACGCGTTCTCGTGGTTCGTGGCGCCGAACGAGGGAACGGCGTAGACGTCGGGCGCTTCGTAGGCCAGCCGCTCGAGCGGAATCGAGCGCCAGCCGCTCCGATCGTCGAAGTTGCCGAGTCCGGCCGCCTCGATGAGATGGTGCACGAAGGTGCCGCTGCCGGCCGACACGCCCGCCAGCGTCAGGTAGAGGGTGCGGGTACCGGATCCCCCCGCTCTCGCCCGCTCGATCCGCGCGTCCATGTCGGCGATGAGGGCCTCGCCGCGGGTGGGGACGCCGAGGCCGGCGGCGGCGTCCCGAACCCCCGCCCGGACCGCCGCGATGTCCGACGCGTAGTCGATCTGCAGGACCGGCACGCCGGACCGCTCGAAGAACGCCTGCGCGCGCGGCCCGCCCCCGTAGGACCGAACCACCAGGTCGGGCCGCAGAGCCAGGACGTCCTCGGCGCGCGGGCGGACCATCGGCACGCCGTCCGCCGCCGCCCGCAGGTAGGAGAACGCCTCGCCGGCGTCCGGTGACAGGGCCAGGATGCGGCTGCGCTCGGCGAGCCCCAGCACGTACTGATCGGCGCAGTAGTCCAGGCTCACGATGCGCCGGGCGAGCCCGTCCGGCGCGTCGGGCGATGCGGGCGAGACACAGGCGGCGGTCAGACCGGCCGCAACGATCACTCCGAGGATGCGCGCTCGCACGGGGCAGAGTAGCACGCACGGCGCAGGGCGCCGTTCTACCGCCCGGACTCCCAGCTCGACGGGCCGACGGTCAGGATCCCGAGTGCGAGCCCCGCCGCGAGCCCGGCCGCTGCCAGCACGATCCGTCGCGCCCGTCGGAAGTCGTCGGCCGAGCCCCCGGAGGGGGCGTCCGGATCGCCGATCCAGACGTCGGTCACCAGCCGGCCGCTCGACCAAATCGGGCCCGCCAGGCGGCGGCGGATGGCGCCCGCAAGCGCCGCCTCGCTCCAGCCGGCGTTGGGCCCGGGAACGATCGCGTGCTGTCGCCAGCCGCAGCGCAACGCCTGGCCGCCGGAAGCGCCGGGCACCACCGCTGCCGCAACGGCCACCAGCAACCACGACGCGCGCGCCGGGAGCAGATTCAGGAAGTCGTCGAGGCGCGCGCCGCACCAGCCGAAGTTGCGGTAGCGATCGGTCTTGTAGCCGACCATCGAGTCCATGGTGCTGACGACCTTGAAGACCACGATGCCCGGCACTCCCGCGATGCAGTACCAGAAGACCGGGGAGACCACCCCGTCGACGAGGCTCTCGCCCAGGCTCTCGATGGCGCTGCGGCGGCAGGCCGCGAGGTCCATCCGGTCCGTGTCCCGCCCGACCAACCGGGCCGCCGCCGAGCGCGCCCCGTCGAGGTCGCCGTCCGTGGCGGCGGCGTCGACGGCCCCGGCGTGCGCCAGCAGGTCGCCGAGCGCGAGCAGGCTGTAGAGCAGGAGAAGATGGACCGCGGCCCCGGCCGACGCGTGCAGCTCACCGGCGCCGGCGACGGCGGCCGCAGACGCGCCGACCCACGCGGCCGCAAGGACGACGAACAGGAGGCAGCCCCCTGCGCGGCCATCCGCCCCCGCGGTCCGCAGCGCTCGTTCGACCCGCGCCAGAGAGCCGCCGATGAGCCGCACGGGATGCCAGCGGTACGCGGGGTCGCCGACGAGCAGGTCGAGCGCCAGCGCGAGCGCCAGCAGATCGGCCCGCGGCGCCAGGCCGCTCAGGTCCACTTCGCGTTCCAGCCGACGGCGATGGCCCGCAGCACGAGCTCGACGGGGTCGGCGGCCGTTCCCGCGAGCTCCGCACGGAACGCCGGCCACGACTCGGGCCGCGCGGCGAGCGCGCAGGCGAGGCAGGCGGCCTGCTGGCGCAACGCCTCGGTCGACGTTCCGGCCGGGAGCGTCCCGACGGCCGCGCGGTCCAGCACCGCCGCGAGCGCGTGGGCCGCAGCGGCTACTCCCGGATCGTAGAAGACCGCCCGCCGGTTCTTGTCCAGCAGCTCGTAGCGCGGACCGGGCAGCAGGTCCGCCAGCCGCTCCATCGCGCGATCCTCGGTGAGGCCGAAGCGTCCCAGGGCATGGAACAGGCCGCGCGTGTAGGAGGGCTCCAGCCCGTTCTGCCAGCGGAGGGCCTCCTTGATCGCGTCCCGCACGGCGCGGCCGATGATCTCCCCCAGCTTCGCATGAGGCCCGGTGGACGTCCTCTCCGGGCGCGCAGGATCGAGCGGAGCGGCGACGCAGAACTGGTCCGTGCCGGTACCGGTGGCGATGGTGGGCGAGTAGCGGCTGGGCACGGCCAGATCGGCGAGCGCGGCCGACTTGGCCTCGGTCATCGTCACCGCGGCGCGGGCGAGGGCGGCCGGGGTGACCGGGCACCCGAGCAGCAGCATCGTGTTGATGGTGCCGGCACGGGCCGCGACTCGCCGCCAGCCGGCGCCGGTCTCCGTCCAGACGGCGGGATCACCGGCGCGCGCCGCGTTTCCGGCGACACCGGCGGTGGCGAAGACATCCACGCGCAGGTCGTCGAATGCGGCCGAGCGGTGGACCGCGTAGGCCATGTTCGCCGCCGTCCCCATCAGGGCCGTCGCGCCGGGGTCGACGCCCATCTCGCGGCAGACCGACTCGTGGTAGGCAACCGGCCCGAGGCTCGCGATCCGCTCGTGGCGCTCCCGATCGTCCGCTGCCTCGCAGCTCTGGTGGTTCGCCAGGAAGCGGAGATCGTCGCGCTGCCCTCCGCCGCAGGCGGAGGTGCTCAGGACGCGATGCGGCTCGCGCAGCTCGGCGACCAGGAAGCGGCTGTAGCGGTGGGCCGCGAAGGCGCTGCCGCGGACGAGCACGTCGTCCGACGGGGGAGCGAACGACCCGGTCATGGACGCTGGGGCGGGCCGGGCCGCGCCTCGCGGGGCACCGACGTCAGCGCCAGGGAAGCAGGGCCTCGATCCACTGGATGCGGGTCAGGTCGTTGTAGATGACGGTGACCATCAGCATCATCAGCACGACGAGGCCGGCCATCAGCATCCGCTCCTTGACGCGCATGCTGAAGTCGCGGCGGGTCACCCCCTCCATGGCCATGATGAAGATGTGGCCGCCGTCGAGCACCGGGATCGGCAGCAGGTTGAGGATGCCGAGATTGAGCGAGATCATCGCCATCAGGCTGAACAGGGCGACCCACCCCACCTGCGCCGCGCCGCCCGAGAGCTGCGCGATGCCGACCGGTCCGACCAGTTGACGCGGCGAGGTCTCGGCCGTGATCAGCCCCCACAGCGTCTGGAAGATGAGGCCGGACCACTCGTAGTTGCGCTCGAGGCTCATGCCGAACGCCTCGATGAGGCCCGGCTCCACGATGCGGAACTCGAACTCCGAGAAGCCGACGCCGATCACCGCCCGGTCGCCGCGCGCGACCGGCGTCACCGTCACCCGCTCGAGGCCCTCTCCGCGCCGCAGCGTCATCGCCAGCGGCGTGCCGGCGTTGCCGCTGATCCGCTCGACCAGCTCGTCCCCCGCCACCGGTTCGCCGTCGATCTCCAGGATGACGTCGCCGGCCGCGATGCCGGCCCGGTCGGCTGGGTCGCCCGGTGCCACGTCGACGATCTGCGCCCGCATCTCCGGCCCGACCCCGAGGTCGCCCATCGCGAAGTCGGTGCGCGCATCGGGCACGATGTGGAGCGTCCGCTCGCGGCTCTCGGCGTCGCGCACGACGACGGGGATCTCCCGCTCCGCCTGCGGCAGGACCGCTACGAAGAGAGCGTCCCACGTGTCGACGACCCGCCCCGCCACGCTGACGATCCGCTCGCCGACGGCGATGCCCGCCCGCTCGGCTGGAGAGCCCTCGACGACCCGTCCGACCACCGGCGGCTGCTGCTCGTACGCCGGTACCTCGGCCCCCTGGTAGAGCACGAGCCACATCACGAGCACGGCGAGGACGAGGTTCATCGCCGGGCCCATGACGAGGACCAGGAATCGCTCCCACTTCGACTTCGACATGAACTCGTCGCCCGCGCCGGTGTGGCGGTCCTCGGGGCTCTCGCCCGCCATCTTCACGTAGCCGCCGAGCGGGATGGCGCTCACGCAGTACTCCGTGTCGCCGCGGCGGAACTTGAGCAGCTTGGGCCCGAAGCCGAGCGAGAAGGTCAGGACGCGGATGCCGAGCCGCCGCGCCATGGCGAAGTGGCCGAGCTCGTGCACGAAGACGAGCACGCCGAGTACGAACAGGAAGGCAAGCAGGCTGGTCACTGGGTCACCCCGCCGAATCGTTCACATCGATTGTATCCCGGCCACGGCGGTCGCGCCGCGCTCGCGCGCCCAGCGGTCGAGCTCGCGCACGCCGGCAAGCGAGTCGGGCACGGCGGCCGGCCGGGCCGCTCCGGCGTCGAGGACCTCCTCGATCACCGCCGGGATGGCCGGAAACGCCAGCCGCCCCTCGAGGAAGGCGGCCACCGCCACCTCGTTGGCGGCGTTGAGAACGACGGGCAGCCCGGGTTCCCCGCGCAGCGCGCGATACGCCAGACCGAGGCACGGGAAGCGGTCGTGGGCCGGCTCCTCGAACGCCAGCGGGCCGCAGCGGGCGAGGTCGAGACCGGGGAGCGGTGCCTCCCAGCGCTCCGGGTACGAGAACGCGTACTGGATGGGCAGGCGCATGTCGGTCGCGCCGAGCTGCGCCAGGAGCGACCCGTCGCGCAGCTCCACGAGCGAGTGGACGATCGACTGCGGGTGAACCACCACGTCGATGCGGTCCGCCGGCACGTCGAACAGCCAGCGCGCCTCGATCACCTCGAGTCCCTTGTTCATCAGCGTCGCCGAATCGACCGTGATCTTCGGCCCCATGGACCAGGTGGGATGGCGGAGCGCCTCCTCCGGCGTCACCGTTCGGAGCCGCGCCGCCGGCCACTCGCGGAAGGGGCCGCCGGACGCGGTGAGGAGGAGGCGCGCGACCTCGGCGGGCGGCCGCCGATCGAGGCACTGGTGAATCGCGTTGTGCTCGCTGTCGACGGGCAGGATCGGGACCCCGCGCCGGCGGGCGGCCGCCATCATCAGATCGCCCGCCATGACCAGCACTTCCTTGTTGGCCAGGGCGATCGTCTTGCCGGCGTCGATCGCGGCGAGGGCGGCTTCTAGCGCCGCGGTCCCCGACGAGGCGCAGAGCACGACGTCGACCGCGGGGTGGGTCGCCACCGCGGTCAGCCCCTCGGCCCCGCAACCGGCCGCCACGGTCTCCGGCAGCCCGTGCCGCCGGAGGGCCGCGAGCGCATCGGCCGAGGCCAGCGAGACGACGGCGGGCCGGTAGCGCTCCGCCTGCGCCGCCAGACGCTCGGCGTTCGCGCCGGCGGCGAGACCCGCGACCGCGAGCCGGTCCGGGTGCGCGTCGACCACCGCGAGGGCGCTCCGCCCGATGGAGCCGGTCGAGCCGAGGATGGCGATGTGCTTCACGCCGCCAGGCTCATTGTGATCCAGTAGACGGGGGCCGCGAACAGCAGCCCGTCGACGCGGTCGAGCAGGCCCCCGTGCCCCGGAATGAGCGCGGACGAGTCCTTGACCCCCGACGCCCGTTTCAGCCGCGACTCGAACAGGTCGCCGGCAATGCCCGCAACGGCGACGCCGGCGCCCAGCAGCAGCCGCCCGGCCGGCGCCAGCTCCGGCAGCCACCCGGCGGGATCGAGGCCCAGGACCAGAGTCCCCGCCGCGATCCCGAACAACGCGCCCTCGACGGTCTTCCCGGGACTGATCGCCGGTGCGAGCAGGCGGCGGCCCAGCGTGCGGCCCCCGTAGTACTGCGCGGTGTCGCTCGCGATGACGGTGACCAGCAGCAGCGACAGCACCTCCGGCCCGCCGGCAAGGCGGAGGTCCGCGAGGGCGCCGAACGGCAGCGCGAGATAAAGGGCGGCGAAACCGGCGCCGGCGGCCCGGTTCAGCGCTCCGTCATTGGTCCCGCGGACAAGCTCGGCCCCGCCGATCAGGAGCAGGGCGGTCAGGAGGACCCCGGCGAGCCATCCCGGCTCGAAGACCACGGCCGCAGCGGCCCCGAGCGCGGCAACGATCGCCGGAACCCTCGCCACGTCGACGCCGGCGGCCCTGGCCAGCGCCGCGTACTCCGCCACCGCCACCGCCAGCGCGATCCCCGCCACCCCCACGGTGGCCAGAGGCGGGAGCAGCCAGATCACGACGACGACAAGGGCCAGCAGCGCCGCCCCGCTCAGAACGCGGGTCACCGGCGCGCGCCGCCCCGCCCCGCCGGCCAGCCGTCGCCGGACGGCTCGGCTCTATCGCCCGGCACCGACTGCTTCCTCCTTGATGCCGCCGTAGCGCCGCTCGCGCTTCTGGTAGGCGACCACCGCCTCGAGGAAATGGCGGGACCGGAAATCGGGCCACAGGGTGTCGGTCACCCAGATCTCGGCGTAGGCGATCTGCCACAGGAGGAAGTTGCTCACGCGCATCTCGCCGCTCGTCCGGATCAGCAGATCCGGGTCGGGCTGGCCGCCGGTGTAGAGCAGCTCGCCGAACTGCCGTTCATCGAGCGTCGCCGCGTCGAGCCCGGCTGCGATGGCCCGGCGTGCCGCGGTGACGATCTCGGCTCGCCCGCCGTAGTTCAGCGCGATGTTGAAGCGCATGCCGCCGTTGTCGCCGGTCCGCCGCTCGGCCGCCGAGAGCTCGAACCGGACGTCGGGCGACAGCCCCTCCTCGTTGCCGATGACGTGGAACCGGATGTCGTTCGCCATCAGCGTGTCGAGCTCGAGCCGCAGGTAGCGCTTGAGCAGCCCCATCAGCACGGAGACCTCGGCGGGCGGTCGCTTCCAGTTCTCCACCGAGAAGGCATAGAGCGTCAGCACGTCGATGCCGAGCCGGGCCGACACCTCGACGATGTCCCGGACCGAGTCGATGCCCGCGCGGTGACCCTCGACCCGCGGCAGGCGCCGCTGGGCGGCCCAGCGACCGTTCCCGTCCATGATCACCGCGACGTGGGAGGGGAGGCGCGCATAGTCGACCTGGTGGGCGAGGCGGGCCTGCGGGGAACCGTCCGGCACCGCGGCCAAAACGTCGGCGAGCCCCATTAACCCTCGATGATACAGTGCGTTAGGGACACGTTCAAGCGTCGGCGCAGGTGACCCGCACCAGAAACAGGCCGTGGGCCGGCGCCGTCGGACCCGCGCGATCGCGGCGTCCGGACTCCAGGATCGACTCGATGTCTCCGGCCGGGCGCCGCCCGCAGCCCGCCTCGACCAGGGTGCCGACGATGGCGCGCACCATGTGCCGCAGGAAGCCGTCGGCCTCGACCTCGATCGTGATCCGGGCCGCCCCGTTGCCGGCCGTCAGGTCCGGCACGCCGCACCCGGGCCGGCGCGCGACGGTCAGCGACGAGAGAGTCCGCACGGACGTGCGGACAGCCGACCCGGTCGACTGAAACGCGGCGAAGTCGTGGCGCCCGCGGAGCTGCTCCCCCGCGGCGCGCATCGCGTCGAGGTCGAGGGGGGTCGCGACGTGCCAGGCGTAGCGCGCCGCGAAGGGATCCGCTACCCTGCCGTTGCTCACGCAGTAGCGGTACAGCTTGGAGCGGGCCGAGTAGCGGGCGTGGAAGGCGCTCGAGACGATGTCGGCGCCGAGGATGCGGATGTCGGCCGGGAGCTTCGCGTTGAGCGCCCGCGTGAGCACCGCCGGCTCGATATCGCGCGCCATGCGGACACTCGCCACCTGCGCCAGCGCGTGCACCCCGGCATCGGTGCGGCCGGCGCCCGTCACGGTCACCGGGGCGCCCTCCAGCTCCGCCAGCGCCGATTCGAGTGCGCCCTGAATCGACCGTCCCGCGGCCTGCCGCTGCCAGCCGACGTAGTCGGTGCCGTCGTAGGCGAGCGTCAGCTTCAGGTTGGGCATCGACGGCCCGGCGCGAGCGGTGCCCGGCCTCCGGGCCGGGCCCGTCGGGGCAGGATGCCCCGCTACGCGAACCGCCCCGACGACCTCCGCGGCGCAGCGTGTCCGGCTCGGGGCGGGTCGGAGCGACGAGGGCGCCAGTATACGATCGGCGCGCGAACCCGGCCCGCGAACCGGGGCAGGCGCCCATTCGTCTATCCGTCCGATCGCGCAAGACCCCGGGGCACGGCGACCGCGGAGCGCATTCACCGCGCGACCGGGCCTTCCCCCGTGTTTCCGCCGGGGTGAGGGCGGCGTCGAAAGGCCGGCCCCGTCATGTCACGGAGAACGCCAATGAACCCTGCAACCCGCTGCGCCGCGGCGCTCGCCTCCTGCCTCCTCGTCCACACCGCGTCGCTTCCCGCCGCCGGCCAGGGGCTCGCTCCCGCGGCGGGCGGACGCGCGCCGGCGCCGGGCGTCATCCTGCCCCCGCCCTCGGTACAGCCGGCAGCAATGCCGACGCGACACCTGTCGGTCGACGAGGCCGTCGCGCTCGCGCTCGAGAACAACCTCGGGATCCAGTCCGAGCGCTACGGTCCGCAGATCCAGGACATGGCCGTGGCCGACGCCCGCTCGGTCTGGCTGCCCAACCTTACTTTCGACGCGCTGCGGGACAACGCGGTGACGCCGTCGGCCACCTTCCTCGACGGGGTCGACACGCAGGTCATCAACAAGCTGTTCAGCAACGTCTTCACCGTGAACCAGCAACTCCCGTGGGCGGGCGGCTCGTACACGGCGGGCTGGGACGGAGCGCGAAGGACCACGACGAGCTTCTTCAGCTCCTTCAATCCGGCCCTGAGCTCGAACCTGCGCCTCTCCTACACGCAGCCCCTGCTGCGGAACCTCCCCATCGACGCGGGCCGGCAGCAGGTCGCGGTGGCCACCACGAACCGGGAGATTGCAGACATCGGGCTGCGCCAGGCCATCGCCGCGACCGAGCGCAGCGTTCGGAACGGCTACTGGGACCTGGTCTTCGCCATCGCGTTCCACGAAGTGCAGCGGCAGTCGCTGGAGCTCGCCGAGGAATCGCTGCGCAACAACCGGGCGCGGGTCGAGGTGGGCACGATGGCGCCGATCGACATCGTCGAGGCCGAGGCGGAGGTCGCGCGCAACCAGGAGGCCGTGATCCTGGCCGAGGCGCAGATAGCGCGCGCGGAAGACGTGCTGCGCACGCTCGTTCTGGATCCGGCGGCGCCGGACTTCTGGACCGTGCGCCTCCAGCCGACGGACACGCCGCTGCTCGGCCCGCGCCGGATCGATGTCGACCAGGCGATCCGCTCCGCAATCGGGCGGCGCACGGACATCGACCAGATCCGCAAGCAGATCGACAACACCGACACCAACGCCCGGTTCTTCGCGAACCAGCGCCTGCCCGACGTCAATCTGCACGTCGACTACTCGGTCGCCGGCCTCGGCGGACGCCGGTTCCTCCGCGGGCCCGGGTTCCCCGGACCGGTCATCGGGCAGCAGAACTACGCCTTCGGCGAAGTCCTCGGCGACCTCCTCGGCAACGACTTCCCCTCCTGGCAGGTCGGTTTGACGGTGGGCTATCCGCTCGGCCGCAGCACCGCCGACGCCAACCTCGCACGAGCCCGGCTCGAGCGCTCGCAGGCCGACGCGAGGCTGCGCGAGGTCGAGATCCGCGTCGCGGGCGAGGTGCGCGACGTCGCCCGCCGCGTGAACACCAGCCTGCAGCGGGTGGAGGCGACCCGCGTCGCGCGGGAGCTCGCCGAACGGCGGCTGGACGCGGAGCAGCGCAGGTTCGAGGTCGCCCTGTCGACCAGCTTCTTCGTCTTCCGCGCCCAGCGCGACCTCGCCGTGGCGCGGAACAACGAGCTGCTGGCGACCCTCGACTACCTGAAGGCCCTCGTCGACTTCGAAGCCGTGCAGGAGGTCCCCCTCATCGGCGGGTAGCATCGAAGCACCTGCACCCGGTGTATGAGGTCGGGATCGCTCAACGGTTTCGTTGTCAACTGGCGCGTTGCATTCTGCGAGGCACGCCGGTCACGGCGTCACAGATCAACGGGCGGGGGAACGGCCGTCGTCTCCGCGCCGAAGGCACCGCCACGTCCGGGCCTGCCGGCGCGGGTGATACAGTGAGGCGGGTGGTGCGCGTCTCGGTCATCGTCATCACGAGGAACGAAACCCGAAACATCAGCGCCGCGCTGGAATCGGTCCGCTGGGCCGACGACATCGTTGTCGTCGACTCGGGCAGCACCGACGACACCGTCGCCATCGCCCGGCGCTACACCGACCGCGTCGTAACGCACGCCTGGGAGGGATACGGCGCGCAGAAGAACTACGCGGCGGGGCTCGCGGCGCACGACTGGGTGTTCTCCCTCGACGCCGACGAGCGCGTCACTCCCGCCCTGACGCAGGAGATTCGCGCGCTCCTCGCCGAGGGACCGGCGAGACAGGGGTACCGCATCCCGCGGGTGACGCGCTATCTCGGGCGCTGGATCCGGTCCACCGACTGGTATCCGGACCGGCAACTGCGGCTGTACGATCGGCGGACCGGCCGCTGGAACGACCGGCGCGTGCACGAGTCGGTCGCCGTCGACGGCGCAGTGGGCCAGCTCGAGGCGGAGATCGAGCATCGCCCGTACCGGGACATCGCGCACCACCTGAGGACGATCGACCGCTACTCGACGCTCGCGGCCGACCAGATGCGAGCCGAGGGCCGGAGCGTGCGGTGGATCGAGCTTGTCGCGCGCCCGCCGCTGGCATTCCTGCGCAACTACGTCGCGCGCCTCGGCGTGCGCGACGGGGCGCCCGGGCTGATCGTTTCGATCCTCAACTCCTACTACGTGTTCCTCAAGCACGCGAAGCGCTGGGAACAGCTACGGGCAATCGACCCCGGCGCCGGTCAGACGCCATAGGCGCAACCCGAGACGGCATCGCTCTCCTCGCTCTCCCATGTTCTCCCTCCATGTGGATACGGCCCGGACCTGGCGCGGAGGGCAGCAGCAGGTCCGGCTGACCGTCGACGGCCTGCGCGCGGCGAGCCAGCGGGCCGCGCTCGTCGCTCACCCGCGGGGCGAGCTGTACCGCCGCGCGGTCGGCGGGCCGGATCTCTTCCCGCTGGCCGCCGCCGGCGAGCTGGACCTCGGCGCCGCGTGGCGGATGTCCCGGCTCCTGCGCCGGCTCCGACCCGACGTCGTGCACGCGCACGACGCGCACGCGCTGGCCCTGGCCGCGGCGGGCGGCGCGCTTGCGGGCGGCGGGCGGCCGCGCCTCGCAGCCTCGCGGCGCGTCGACTTCCACCTCCACCGCAATCCGCTGTCGCGCTGGAAGTACCGGCGCGTGGACCGCTTCCTCTGCGCGTCCGACGCGATTCGCCGCATGCTGATCGAAGACGGGGTGCCGGCCGGACGAGCTACCGTCGTCTACGAGGGAGTCGACGTCGACCGCATCGCCGGGATCCCGGCGCTCGACGTGCACCAGGAGCTCGGGCTGCCGGAAGGCGCGCCGATCGTCGGCAACATCGCGGCGCTCGTTCCGCACAAGGGCCAGCAGCACCTGCTCGACGCCGCGGCGCGCGTCGTGGCGGAGGTTCCGGACGCGCGCTTCGTGATTGTCGGGGCGGGCGAGCTCCACGACGCGCTGGCCGCACAGATCGCCCGCCTGGGCCTCGAACGGCACGTCGTCCTGACCGGGTTCCGGACGGACGCCCTCTCGCTGCTCAAGGGGTTCGACCTGTTCGTGATGAGCTCCGTGACCGAGGGCCTGGGAACATCGGTGCTGGACGCGATGGCCTGCGGGCGGCCGGTCGTCGCGACGCGCGCCGGCGGGATCCCCGAGAGCGTCGTCGACGGCGAGACCGGACTCCTCGTCCCCGTGCGGGACCCGGCCGCCCTGGCGTCCGCCGTCCTGCGCCTGCTCCGCGACCACACCCTGCGACAGGCGCTGGGCCGGGCCGGACGGACGCGGGCCCGCGCCCGCTTCAGCGCCGCCCGGATGGTCGCCGACACGACCGCCGTCTACGAGGCCCTGACCGGCTGCCGCAGCGAGGCGCACGACTGAAGCACGGACGGGCGCCGGAAGCTCGGCGGCGCCGATCGCCGCCCCCACCGCCGCCTGGATCGGATGCCCCTCGCTCGCCCCGGCGCGGCAGGGGTACGGTCACGGCGCCGGCCGGTCAGGACGACGCCCCGAGCAGCTCCGCGCCCGTCACCGAGTCGTTCACGTAGACCGCGCGTCCGTCGATGAGGGTCGCGGCTACCGCGCCGCGGAGCCGCCATCCGTCGAAGGGTGTGTTCCGCCCCTTCGAGCGGAAGCGGGACGCGGCGACCTCGGTGGGGGCGTCCGGCGCGAGGATCGTCAGATCGGCGGTCGAGCCGGGCTCCAGCGTGCCCCCCTCGACCCGCAGGATGCGGGCCGGGTTCCGGGCGAGGAGCTCCACGAGCCGGGGCAGGCCGATCACGCCCCGGTGCACGAGTCGGTCGAGCGCCAGCGGCACCGCCGTCTCGAGGCCCACCACCCCGAACGGCGCCCGATCGAACTCCAGCGCCTTCTCGTCCGCATGGTGGGGCGCGTGGTCCGTGGCAATGGCGTCGATGCTCCCGTCGGCGAGCCCGTCGAGCATCGCGGTCCGGTCCTCCGCCGCGCGCAGGGGCGGGTTCATCTTGAAGTTCGTGTCGTACTCCAGCTCGTCGTCGGTCAGGATGAAGTGGTGCGGCGTCACCTCGCAGGTCACCGCGATGTCGCGCTCCTTGCCCGACCGGACGGCGCGCAGCGAGCCGCGCGCGCTCATGTGAGCGATGTGCACCGCGCCGCCCGCGAGCTCGCTCAGGGAGACGTCGCGCTCCACCATCACCGCCTCGGCGGCGCCGGGAATCCCGCGCAGCCCGAGGGAGGCGGCGCGATAGCCTTCGTGCACGACGCCCTCGCCCTTGAGCGACGGGTCCTCGCAGTGGTTGATGACCGGCATGTCGAACATCGACACGTACTCGAGCGCGCGGCGCATCATGAGGGCGTCCGCAATCGGATGGCCGTCGTCGGACACCGCCACGCAGCCGGCCACGCGCAGCTCGCGGATCTCGGTGAGCCGCTCCCCCGCGGAGCCGACGGTGGCCGCCCCGATCGGGTAGACGCGGGCGAGACCGGCGGCCGCGGCCTTGCGGACGATCTCCTCCGTCACCCCCGCGTGGTCGTTGACGGGCTCGGTGTTCGGCATGCAGGCCACCGCGACGAAGCCTCCCGCCACCGCGGCCGCGGCGCCGCTCGCGATCGTCTCCTTGTGCTCCTGTCCCGGCTCGCGCAGGTGCACGTGCATGTCGATGAACCCCGGGCAGACCACGAAGCCCGCCGGCAGGGCGACCGGCGCCGCCCCGTCGAGCGGGAGGTCCCGTCCGACGGCCGCGATACGGCCGCCCGCGATCCGCAGGTCGTGCTCCCCGTCGAGGCCCTGAACCGGATCGACGAGACGGGCGGCCTTCAGCACGCAGGGATCTGGGATCACGGTTCCACCTCGTCCACCTCGACGCCGGCCAGCAGATAGAGGACCGCCATACGAATGGCGACGCCGTTCGCGACCTGCTCGAGAATCACCGAGCTGGGACCGTCCGCCACGTCCGAGGCGATCTCGACGCCGCGGTTCATCGGTCCCGGGTGCATGACGATCGCGTCCGGCCCGGCGCGGCGAAGCCGCTCCGCGGTGATGCCGAACATCTCGAAGTACTCCCGCACCGACGGGAAGAAGCGACCGCGCATCCGCTCGAACTGCACCCGCAGCAGCATCACGACGTCGGCACCGGCCAGCGCCTCGTCGATGGCCGTCGTGGCATGGACGCCGAACCGCTCGCTGCCCGGCAGCATGAGCGTGGAGGGGCCGCAGAGCCACACGTCCGCTCCCAGCGCGTGGAGCAGCAGGATATTCGACCGCAGCACGCGGCTGTGCAGCAGGTCGCCCACGATCGTCACCTTGAGCCCGGCGATCGACGGCTTGTGGGCCCGAATGGTGAAGGCGTCGAGGAGCGCCTGCGTCGGGTGCTCGTGCATGCCGTCGCCGGCGTTGATGACGCGTGCGTTGCAGATGTCGGCCAGCAGGTGACACGCGCCGGAGAAGGCGTGCCGGACCACGAGGAGATCCGGCGCCATCGCTTCGAGCGTGCGCGCCATGTCGGCGAGCGTCTCGCCGCCCGCGATGTTGAGCGTGTCGGCGCTCAGCCGCTTCTCGGCGATCTCGAACGACGTGCGGGTCCGCGTGCTCGGCTCCAGGAACAGGTTGACCACCGTCTGGCCGCGCAGCGCCGGCACCTTCTTGATGCGGCGCGTCCCGATCTCCTGCATCGCCTCGGCCGTGTCGAGGATCAACACGATTTCCTCGGCGGTGAGGTCGGCCGCGCTCAGGAGGTGCTTCGAGCGGAGGCGCGTGAGCGGAGGCGCGGGGCGGACCGCGCCGCTCGGCGAGGAGAGCGTGCTCATGGACGTTCCTCCCCGCCTTCGTCCGGCGCCGCGCCGTCCGGGTCGAGGGCCGCCCCATCGTCGACCACCACCACCTCGTCGACCCCGTCGATCTCCACGAGGCGCACCCGGACGCTCTCGCGCACCGACGTGGGGAGGTTGCGGCCCACGTAGTCGGCCTTGATGGGCAGTTCGCGATGCCCGCGGTCGACCAGCACGATGAGCTGGATGCTCCGAGGACGCCCGAAGTCGATCAGCGCGTCGAGCGCGGCGCGGATCGTCCGCCCCGAGTAGAGCACGTCGTCGACCAGGAGGATACGCCGGTCGTCGATCGAGAACGGGATCTCGGTCCGCCGCAGGACGGGCTGCGGGCCGACCGGATGGCGCATCAGGTCGTCCCGGTACAGGGTGATGTCCAGGCTGCCGGTGGGGACGTCGCGCCCGTCGATCTCGGCCAGGTGGCGCGCGATCCGCTGCGCGAGCGGCACGCCGCGCGTCCGGATGCCGACGAGCGCGATGTCCGCCGCGCCGCGGTTGCGCTCCACGACCTCGTGCGCGATGCGCACCAGCGTCCGCGCGATCCGGTCGGCTTCCATCACGACCGGCATCGGGAGCCCGGAGGAAGAGGAACCGGCCGAGGTCGGGGAACGCGGAAAGAAATTGCGTCAGACCACGCGGGCCAAGGCTCGACGGCAGGCGGGCTCATGCGGCACCCCTCTTCGCGGCCTCGCCGGGCCGCCGTTAAAGAGTTGCCGCCGATCGTACCGGGGCGCAGCCGTGGCGTCAATCGGCGTCGATCAGGGGGCGGCGTCGACGGGCCCGATTGCGTCCAGCGCCTCGAGCGCGGCGTCGACCGCGGAGTCATCGAGCACGCCGGCCCCCGGCTCGTCCCCGTGCGCGCCGTAGGCAGCGTCGCCCGCCCGGCCGATGAGGACGCGCTCCTCCTCCGCGGGCTCGCCGTACGCGACGACGACGGTCGCCAGCGGCGCGTCGAGGCCGGTCGCGTCCCGCGTGTCGGTGAACGACGCCGCGCGCAGGCCGGAGAGCTTCGTCAGGAGGTCGTCGACGGCGACGCGGTCGACGTCCGCCGGCTCCGGCTCCAGGCGCCGCCATGCATCGCCGTCGTCGCCCCCGGTCTTCTCGAGCACGGTCGTGACGTCGTCGCGGACGACCGACAGCCGGTCGGCGTTGAACGGCCGGAACGAGAAGAGGTCCTTCTGGCGGTACGCCCCGGCGGCTCGCTCGAGGTCGGTCGCGAGGGCGCCGTCGATCGTGAACACGAGGTCCCGGGACGCGTCGCGGGCGAAGACCGCCGCATCCTCGGTCTCGACGCCCACGTGGAGCACCGCGCTGGCGCTGCCCAGCTCCAGGCTTGCGGTGACGCGCGGGTCGCCGAGGCCGAACGGATCGAGGTCGGCGCCATCCGCCTCGTCCGAGTCGACCTCGATCGAGCGCATCTCGCTGGAGCCGAGCCGCCCGATCAGCCCCTCCACGACGCCGAAGTCGGCGCGCACGTCCCAGGGCTCGACCATCCGCCAGGCGTTGTCGGCCTTGCGGAAGCGGAGGGGGCCCGCAGGACCCGCGATGGCCAGCCCGTCGACGTCAGGGCCCTCGAACTCGAGAATCGAGCGGTCGCGCAGGTCGAACGTCGTCCGGTTGAACGTCGACTCGCGGAAGCTCGCGATCAGGAAGACGCGCGGGTCGTCACCGCTCTGGGCGTAGCGGTCGCCGCCCGTCGGTGTCGTGTCCCCGATCCGCAGGCGCCGGAGCGCCGTGTCGCCGTCGGTGCGGAAGCCGATGTCGACCACCGGATCGTCCAGGCCGAACGGCTCGAGGTCCGCCGGGTCCGCCTCCACCACCCGCTCGATCTCCAGCGATTCCAGGGCGCTCGCGATGGCCGTGGCCCGGTTGTCGTCGGCGGCGGCCTCCACCGGCGACCGCATATCCCACGACCGGCTGCCGGCGGCGCGCTCGAGCCGGGTGAGGTCGCCGTTCTCCGCCGCGATCTCCAGCTCGACGACGGCGTCGGCCTCCAGATCGAAGACCGGCTCGTTGGCGTCGGCTTCAGACGCCGGGGCCCGCTCGGACTCGATGAAGTAGGCGTACCCGCCGAGCGCCAGGAACAGGACCAGCAGGACGAGCGTCGAGCGCGTTCCCCGCATCATCGTCGAAGGGCCTCCGCGCGCCGGGCGAGGCGCCCGCCGGTCACTCGGTCACGGTTCATTGCTGCCGCCGGGTCCACCACGTGTACACGCCGGCCCCGAGGATGGCGCCCGGAATCATCAGGAGGGTGAGCCAGTTGATGCGCGCCTGCTGGTCCGCCGTGAGGGTGATGCGCCGGTCCTCCGGCTCCCGCGGGCGGATGGCGATGAGGCTGTCCTGCTCGGCCAGCCAGTTGAGGGCGTTCAGCGCGAGGTCGCTGTTGCCCTGGATGCCGATGGCGCCGTTTGAGGCGAAGTCCGAGTCGCCGAACACCGCGACGCGCGCCTCCACCGTGGAGTCGGCGCCCTCCGGGTCGGCCTCGGTCGCCTCCGCGCCGTCCGTCGTCTCGCCCTCGTCATCGGGCTCCCCACCGTCGCCGGAGGCCGCATCGCCCTCCACGTCTTCGACGACCATCGAGACCGCGGCGGCGATGGAGATCGGACCGGGGACGTCGCCGGCTTCCTCGTCGAGCGCCACCTCGCCGCCAGCCAGCTCGCTCAGGTCCTGCTCCGCCCAGCTCCGCGGGCTGGTCTCCACGAAGGACTCGGCGATCCGGCCTGCGACGCCCCCCGGCACGGGGCGGACCGAGCGCGCGAGAGGGAACGCCGTCATCAGGTTGAAACGGTCCGTGATGGGGTGGGGCGGGTAGGAGGCCGCCACCGGCACCGAGGCATCGGTGCCCAGCAGTTGACCGACGCCGCTGGCATCGACCACGACGTCCGTGCCGACCTCCATGCCCCAGTCGGCGGCGAGGGCGACCAGGTTGGGCGCGCCCGGCTCGTCGGCCGTCTCCTGCGGATCGAGCAGGAGGAGCAGTTTGCCGCCCTCGTCCAGCCACTCCCGCAGCAGATCGGCCTCGGCGGGGAGAAGGTCGGTTTCCGGGCCGGCGACGGCGAGCACGGTGGCGTCCTCGGGCACGGCGCCGGTCTGCGCCAGGACGACGGTCTCCACGGCCAGGTTGTCGCGTTCGAGCGCCTCCACCAGAGCGCTGTACCCCTCGCGCTCGCTGCTCGCCGGATCCCGCTCGCCGTGACCTTGCACGAAGTAGACCGTCCGTTCCTCGCCCTCGACGGCCTTGATGAGCCCGTTCGTCAGCTCCTGCTCGGAGCTGGAGACCACGCGCTCGATGCGCCCCTCGTGCTCGAAGACGATCGTGCCGTAGGACTGCACGTCGTACTGCCGGGCGCGGGCGGGATTGCGGTCGATGTCGACGTACTCCACCGTGACCTGCGGCGAGACGTACTCGTACTCGCCGAGGCGGTCGCGGAAGGGCGGGAACTCCTCCTCGCGAGCGAAGACGAGCACGCTGATGGGCGACTCGAGCGACTCGAGCACGCGCCGCGTCTGGTCCGACAGCGAGTACTGGCCGCCCGCGGTCAGGTCCCAGCGCACGTTCTGGCGGGAGAGGATGTAGTTGACGGCGACGACGATGCCGAGCGCGAGCACGATGCCGGACGTGGCCACGGCGCCGTACCGCGTCTGACGCCGCCGGGCGAAGTCGGCGATCTGGCGCCACTGGCCTGCCGTGTGGGCGGCCAGAAGCACGATGCCCGCCACGGACAGCCACCACGACACTGTCTGCTGCTCGGGAGCGACGAAACGTGTCACCACCGCCGCAGCGACCAGCCCGACCCCCGCCCATCCGGACCAATGCAGTAGGTTCGCGACCATCGGCACACCTATCCGCGCCACCGCTCGGTGTCGACCGCCTTGGCGGTCAGGAACAGCCCGAGGGCGATGAAGCTGACGTAGTAGGTGACGTGCTTCGTGTCGATCACGCCCTTCGAGAAGTCGTCGAAGTGCTCGAGGATCGACAGGTAGGACAGCACGGCCTGGCTGGTCGGGCCGACCGAATCGGCCATCCAGCTCAGGACCCAGAAGAGCAGCAGCAGTGCGAACGTGATGACCCCGGCGACGACCTGGTTCCGGGTGGCGCTCGAGACGAGCAGGCCCACCGAGATGAACGAGGCGCCCATCAACAGCAGCCCGAGGTAGCCACTCAGCATCGGGCCCAGCTCTGGCTCTCCGTACCAGAAGAGAATGCCCATGTGCGCGCCGGTCACGACGAGCATCAGCGCGAACAGCGCCAGGACGCCGAGGAACTTGCCGAGGATGATCTCGAGGTCGCTGAGCGGCGACGTGAGCAGCAGCTCGATGGTCCCCGACTTCTTCTCCTCCGCGTAGGCGCGCGCCGTCAGGAAGGGGAGGAAGAACAGCAGGACGATCGCGGTGTTCGAGAGCAACGGCCGGATCATGAACTCGTTGATGTTGATGCTCTGCCCGCCCATCCCGAACATGCCCGCCTGCATGCTGAAGCGCACCATCACGCTCAGGTTCGCCACGAAGAAGTAGCCGAACAGGATGGCGAAGAAGCCCACCACCACGTAGGCGATGGGCGACACGAAGTACGACCGCAACTCCTTGTGGGCGATGGTGGCGATGTTGCGCATATGACCGCTCCGTTACCGCTTAGGACACTGGCGGGAATTGCCTTGCCACCTTGCCGGGCGACGGGGCCGGAATCACGGGGCGGCGCGTCGCAGAACTTGGCAAAGTAGTATTGATCACTGTCCTTAGGACGTGACGCGGGGCGTCGTGGTCGGACCCTGCCGGCATGGCCGGCGCGGATGGCTCATGGCCCCGGGGGTCCGTTCGGGCCGGCGGCCGCCGTCGCGCCGGGATCCCCGGTCTCGATCTCGGGAAGCGCCTCTCCGGTTTCGGCCGCCTCCTCTTCTTCCTCGGTCGTCGTGAGCTGCAGGAAAATCTCTTCGAGGCTGAGGCGCGCCCGGCGTATCTCCAGCAGGCCCCAGCCCTGGGAGACGACCGCCCCGGCGACATCTCGCCGGACGTCGGCCCCCTCGGCGCTGTGCACGTCGACGCCCCGGCCGTCGCTGCCGACCTCGCCGAGCGATACGCCGGTCACCCCCGGCACCTGCAGGAGCGCCGCTGTCGGATCCGCGCCGCCGGTGTCGACCTGCAGGTGAATCGTCGCCGACCCGTGGAGCCGCCCGGTCAGGTTGTCGGGCGTGTCCTCCGCCACGACGCGACCCTTGTTGATGATGACCACCCGCTCGCACGTCTGGGACACCTCGGGCAGGATGTGGGTGCTCAGGATGATCGTGTGGTCGCCGGCAAGCTCCTTGATCAGCTCCCGCGTCTCGATGATCTGCTTGGGGTCGAGCCCCGCCGTCGGCTCGTCCAGAATCAGCACGCCGGGGTTGTGCAGGATCGCCTGGGCGAGCCCGACCCGCTGGCGGTAGCCCTTCGAGAGCTTGCCGCAATGGCGGTCGGCGACGTCGGCGACGCTGGTGCGCCGCATGGCGGTGTCGACGCGCGCGTGCCGGTCGCCCGCCGCGATGCCGTTGATGCGCGCGACGAACGTCAGGTACTCGCGCACGGTCATGTCGGGGTAGAGCGGCGGCGACTCGGGGAGGTACCCGGTCTGCCGCTTGGCCTTGACCGGCTCCTCGAAGACGTCGTAGCCGGCGATGATGGCCCGGCCGTCGGTCGGGGGCATGTAGCCGGTCAAGACCCGCATGGTCGTCGTCTTGCCGGCGCCGTTGGGACCCAGGAAGCCGAGAATCTGGCCCCGCTCGACGCGGAACGAGACATCGTCGACCGCGACGGTCGGCCCGTACCGCTTGGTGACGTGCTGAACTTCGATCACCGCAAACGCTCCAACACAGCCCGAATGGGTTCGCGCGAGGGAAGGCTGACGCCGCGTTCCTCCCGCCGCCATGACCGTCGAAGCCGGGCGGAACGCCAGCCCCATTTTGTGCGCGGCAGAGAGCCCTGTCAACCGCTTGTGCGCGGCAGAGAGCCCGGTCAACCGGGATCGGCGGATCGCCGAGCGCCGCTGCGCGCCGTGCGGCGGTCGACGAACTCCTCGATCGCCGCCAGATCGCTGGAAGAGACGTCCTGGAACTCGAGTCCCATGCCGGCGCGCAGGTCGCTCCAGGCCACGCGCGCCGTCACCTCGATGTCGTGTTCCGTCCTCGGCAACCGGAATTGTACCTGCACCACCGCTCCGACCTCGAGGGGGCTCATGGTGCGAATCCCGAGACCTCCCTTGCTGAGGTTCAGCGCCATCGCGGACGAGATCGTGCTCCCCCGCCGATAGGCGACCGGAATGGCGAGAGCGACGCGCGCGCTGAGGCGCCGGTTGAAGCTGTCGGGGAAGAGATGCGGCGCCAGCGACGGCATGATGTGCTCGGGGGCGCTGTGCTCGTTCACGTAGCCGGCGACCCCCAGGTCCGTCAGCTCCCGCACCTCCCGCGCCGAGGCGATGGAACCGCTGAGGACGAGGATGGTCACGGCGCCGCCCCCGTCGAGCTCGCGGATCGAGCGCACGAGGTCGACGCCGGACGATTCCGACAGGTGCAGGCCGAGGACGACGAGGTCCGCTTCGCCGTTGCCGATGCGGCGCAGCAGATCCGCCGCCCTCTCGACGGGAACGGCGTGATGCCCCGCCTGCTGCAGCGCGTCGCCGAAGCGCTCGCGGATGTCCGCTGCGGCGTCGGCCACGACGACGGTCTTGCGGATCATCCCTGCGGGGGGCATCATGCCGCCTTATCGGCGGGAACGCTGGGCGCGTTGCGGGGCGGCCGGCGTCCGACCTATAATCCGCCCCCCTTCGCACATGGCTGCCTGTCCCGCCTGTGACGTCGAGATCGACGTCGACGAGTTCGACGTCGAGCAGGGCGACGAGTTGAGCTGCACGGAGTGCGGGGCCAATCTCGTGGTGGCGGCCGTGCTGCCGGTGGAGCTGATGCTCGCCGGCGAGGACGAGGAAGACGAGGACGAGCAGGAGGACTACGACGGTCGCGAGGTGGACGACGCCGAAATCAACGGCGGCGCGGACGAGAGGGACGACGACGCCGACTGGGAAGCATGACGTCGGGTCCGGGGTCCGGGCTCCGCGCCCACGATTGACACGATTCGCCCATGTCGCTACAGTCCGTTGGATTATCACATCCGACCGGAGGCGGGAGCGAACCATGATAGCTACGTGGCGATACGTGAGGTTCACTGGTCTGTGTGTGGTACTGGCGTTCAGCGCGGCGGCCTGCGCGGACAACCCGCCGCCCGAGCCCCCACCGGTCATCGAGGAGCCCGCGCCACCGCCGCCGCCACCGCCCCCTCCGCCGCCACCTCCACCTCCTCCTCCGCCGCCGCCGGCTCCGCTCACCCCGGCGGAGATCTTCGAGCGGATGTCGCTCGAGGAGTTGAACGAGACCGCCCCGCTGGCGCCGGTCTTCTTCAACTACGACGAATCGGAGGTGCTCCCGGACGCGCAGGGTGTCCTGGCGCAGAACGCCAACTGGATGCGGCAGTGGCCTTCGACGCGCGTGCGCATCGAGGGGCATTGCGACGAACGCGGCACCAACGAGTACAACCTGGCGCTCGGCGACTCGCGCTCGACCTCGGCGCGCGACTACCTGATCAGCCTCGGGATCGAGCCGAGCCGGATTGCGACCGTCAGCCGCGGAGAGGAAGCGCCGTTCTGCGCGGTGAGCGAGGAGAGCTGCTGGTCGCAGAACCGGCGCGCGCAGTTCGTCGTCACCGCCAAGTAGCCGGCCGGATAGCCGGCGCCGCCGAAAGAGGGGCCTCCGGCCGTCGCCCGTAGCCGCCGCGGCCCCGCTCAAGCGTCCGTACGCCGCAACCGATCGAGGAGCGCCTGCCGCGTGGTGCGGCCCTGCGCCAGCACCGTCTCGCCACGCATCAGCACGGGGATCTCGGTAGAGAAGCGGCGCTCGAGCCCCTTGTCCGTGGTGATGTCGACCTCCTCGAGCCGGAGGGGACGCGTCCGACCGGCCTCGGCGACGATGGTCTTCATGTCGTCGCAGAGGTGGCAGCCGGTGCGCGTCAGCAGCGTCAGGCGCACCGCAGGGCGACCGGCATCGTCATGACGCATGTCGCCCCGGAGTATACGTCCGCCACCCGCGCCGTCAGGCCGCGGTCAGCGGATCGGTGACCCCCGCCTCCGCGAACCCGCGGGCGCGGAGACGGCAACTGTCGCAGCGCGCGCACGGGCGCCCGTTTCGCCGCGGGTCGTAGCAACTGTGCGTCAGCCCGTAGTCGAGGCCCAGGGCGCTCCCCCGCCGGATGATGTCGGCCTTCGTCATCGAGATCAGCGGTGTGCGGACCCGGAATCGGGCACCCTCGACGCCGGCCCGGGTCGCCAGGGTGGCCAGGCGCTCGAACGCCTCGATGTACTCCGGACGACAGTCGGGATAACCGGAGTAGTCGAGCGCGTTGACGCCGATGACCAGGTCGCGTGCCCCGAGCGGCTCGGCCCAGGCGAGCGCCAGCGACAGCAGCACGGTGTTGCGGGCCGGCACGTAGGTGGCGGGAATGCCCGCCTCGTCGAGCGGGCGGTCCTTCGGCACCGCGCCGGCGCCGGTCAGCGCCGACCCGCCCATCGCGGCGAGGTCGGCGTGGATCTCGAGGTGCTCGACGACGTCCAGCGCCCGCGCCACGCGCCGCGCCGCGTCGAGCTCGCACGTGTGGATCTGACCGTAGCGCACCGTGAGGGCATGGAGCGCGGCGCCCTCCGCCCGCGCGACGGCCGCGGCCGTGAACGAGTCGAGGCCCCCGCTCAGCAGGACTACCGCGGAGGCTTGCTTCGGCATCGCGGCTAGACCCCGCGCACCTCGGAGCCCCAGACGTACTTGTGGAGCTGGACCTGAACGCGGGCCGGCACCCGGTCGCGCAGCAGCCAACCAGCGAGCTCCGCGGGCTCGAGCACCCCGTGGACGGGAGAGAAGAGCACGCCCGCGCAGCGGCCGTCGATGCCGTGCCGTTCGACTGCGTCACGCGCGAACTCGTAGTCGGCGCGGTCGCGAATGACGAACTTCACCTCGTCGTGCCGCGCCAGACGGTCGAGGTTGGCCCAGTCGTTGCGCGACGCCTCCCCGCTCCCCGGACACTTCACGTCGACCACCTTCACGACCGGGCCCGGCACCTCCGAGATGTCGACGTGTCCCCCCGTCTCCAGCAGCACGGTCTTGCCGGCGGCGAGGAGCCGGCGCATGAGGGGGTAGACGTCGGGCTGCAGGAGCGGCTCGCCCCCGGTGATCTCGACCAGCGGGCAGTGGTGGGACTCCACCGCCGCGCAGACGTCGTCGAGCGACGCCGGCCGGCCTTCGTGGAACGCGTACGGCGTGTCGCACCACCGGCACCGCAGATCGCACGCCGTCAGCCGGACGAAGACGCAGGGACGTCCCGCGAAGCTCGACTCGCCCTGGATGGAGTAGAAGATCTCGTTGACGGTCAGCATCGGTGCCGCCGCTATTCTAGCCGCCGCGCGCTCGGCGCCCCGTCGCGCCGGGCTCGGGACCGGACCTCGCTCGGGATCGCGGCCGGGCCGCCGGCGACCCGGCAAGCGCGGCGTCGTAGGACGACCGCGTGCGAGAATGCCCCGATGGACCGCGGCCGAATCCGAATCGGGACGAGCGGCTGGCACTATCCGGCGGGGGCCGGAACGTGGAACGGCATCTTCTACCCGCCCGCCGGTCGCCGCCACCGCCACGCCGGCTTCGACGAGTTGACCTGGTACGCCGAGTGCTTCGATACGGTGGAGGTGAACTCGACCTTCTACGGCGTGCCCCGGCCGTCGGTCACGGAATCGTGGGTCCGCCGGACGCCTCCCGGCTTCGAGTTCTCGTTGAAGCTCTACCAGAAGTTCACGCACCCGCGCCTGTTCGCGGCCGCCACCGGAAGCGCGGACACCTCCGTCGGCCGGAGCGACGTGGAGCAGTTCCGCGAGGCGGTCGACCCGCTGCACCGCTCGGGCCGCCTGGGGGCGCTGCTTGCGCAGTTCCCGGCGAGCTTCAAGAATGGGGCCGCGGCGCAGGACCATCTCGCCTGGCTCATCGAAGCGCTCTCGGACTGCGCGGTAGCCGTGGAGCTGCGCCACCGGAGCTGGAGCGACGACGTCGCCTCGACGCTGCGCCTGCTGAACGGTCTCGGCGCCGCCTGGGTCCAGATCGACGAGCCGAAGTTCCGGCTCTCCATCGCCCAGAACTTCCTCCCCAACCTCGAGAGCTTCTACTACGTGCGCCTCCACGGGCGGAACGCGAAGCAATGGTGGCGGCACGACCGCGCCGAGGACCGCTACAACTACCACTACTCGGCCGCCGAGCTGCGTCCGTTCGCGCGCACGGCCGAGGCCGCCAGCCACATCGTGCAGCGGCTCTACCTCTACACGAACAACCACTTCGGGGCGAAGTCGGTGGCCAACGCGGCCCTGCTGGCGCACCAGCTCGGCCGCACGCCCGCCGGCACCTACCGCGCGGAGATGGTGACCCGCTACCCGGAGCTCGCGCCGATCGTGACCACCGAGACGACCGACCGGGCGCTGCCGCTGGACGGCTGAACGGAAACCGCCGCACGGGCCGAGGCGGCCGGCTCAGTATCCCTGCGCCTGGCAGTGGCCGCAGTGGACGCAGGCCACCGTCGGCTCGATCACGCAGGGCCCGCCGGACGCGGCCCCGTCGGGCACGGGGATACGGGCGTGGCTCGGATGTCCCGTCGGAGGGGCGGTGCGCGCCGAGGCAGCCGGAACGGGCGGAGGCGACGGCGCCCGCGACTCGAGATGGCGTCGAATCGCGCCGTCGACGGCCGCCCGGATATCGGAGGTGCTCATGCTTCGCGGACGGTCGGAGGCAACACGATGTCGACCTGGTCCACGACGCCGACGACGGCCGCCTCGACCGGTGCCGTGCGCCGGCGGAGCGCGGTGGCGGCGGCGCGTGCCTCCATGACCAGCAACACGCGGTCGCCGGGGCCCGCCTGCGCGGCGTCGACGGCCAGCCGCGGCGAACCCTGGCTGGCTCCCGCCCCGTCGATCGGCTGAACCAGCAGCAGCGCCGGTCCCCGGAGCGCCTCGTGCTTCCGGGTGGCGACCACGCTTCCGACCACGTGTGCGAGTTGCATCGGGCCTCTCAGCGGGGCGCGAGGTCGATCGAGTCGACGACGCCGACGACCGCCGCATCGACGGGCGTCTCGTGCAGGTCGGCGGCCATGCGCGCCGAGCTGCCGGTCACGATCAGGACGGTATCGCCGCTGCCCGCATCGACGGTGTCGATGGCGACGAGCTGGCGCCCGTCGTCCGCGCCGTGCGGGTCGATCGGCTGTGCGAGGAGCAGCTTGTGGCTCACCAGCCGCTCGTCCTTGCGCGTCGCGACGACGGTGCCCACGATCCGGGCGAGGATCAAGTGCCAGCTCCGGCCGGCTCGCCAGGAGTCTGCGCCGTAGAACGTGCCATGGCAACTCCGTGCCGGCGCAGACCCCAACGCGCCCGTCATTCGTCGCCTGACGGCTCCGCCTGGTGCCCAACCAACCCTGCTAGGAGTCTGCACCGTTCTACGGCGCAGACTCCTAGCTGCCGGCTTTCCCGATCGGCAGCGCGTCCTCGAGGTTGGAGTGCGGACGCGGGATGACATGGACCGATACCAGCTCGCCGACCCGTCGAGCCGCGGAGGCGCCGGCGTCGGTCGCGGCCTTGACCGCCGCCACGTCTCCGCGGACGATGGCGGTCACGTAGCCGGCACCGATCTTCTCCCACCCGACCAGCGTGACGTTCGCGGCCTTGACCATGGCGTCGGCCGCCTCGATCATGGCGACCAGCCCCTTGGTCTCGACCATGCCCAACGCCTCACCCATCTGATTGTTCCTCCGCGCCCGGCCGCAGGTGCTTCACGGCGTCCTCCACGAGGGCGGCAAGTTCGCGGTATGTTAATCGAATCTCCCTATCCTCGCCCACCGCCGCGGGCCCACCCCCCGTGGCGGCGCCGGACGCCGGCGGCGCGCCGGACAACGCGGGACGGACGAGGCGCGCCCCCGGTGCGGACGGCGCCTCGATCTCCTGGCACGCCACCGCGTTCCCGCCCGCGGCGCTACCCACGGACGACCTCCCGGAAGACCGCCCCGCGCCTGCGGATGCCGCGCCATCGGCGGACGAGGTCCCGTCCGCCTCGATCCCGCAGAACGGAGCGGGCGCCGCGATGCCGTACGTGCCCCGCAGCGACTGCAGGCGCGTGACCTCCTCCCGGGACAGGAGACGCTCGCCGCCGAGCAGTCGGGCCACGAGGCTGATGCGGGCGAAGTGCTC
Source organism: Acidobacteriota bacterium (assembly GCA_021296475.1). GTDB lineage: Bacteria > Acidobacteriota > Vicinamibacteria > Vicinamibacterales > UBA8438 > JAGWAJ01. The sequence continues at coordinate 59,565 of JAGWAJ010000008.1, read as the reverse complement.
GACCGTCTCCATCTTGTAGTACGCGCTCATCAGGTCGCCGGAGACGGTCAGCGCGCCGTGGTTCGCGAGCAGCAGGCCGTCGTGGGTCGTGATGTGCCGCTCCACGGCGTCGGCCAGTTCGTGCGTCGACGGCGTGCCGTAGTCGGCGATCGGGATGCTGCCGAGCGTCGTGACCACCTCCGCGAGGACGGCCCGGTTCAGCTCGATGCCGGCAACGGCGAAGCCGGTCGCCGCCGGCGGGTGCGCGTGCACGACGGCGTTCACCTCCGGGCGGCGCCGGTAGACGGCCAGGTGCATCAGCAGCTCGGAGGACGGATTCCGCCCGCCGGCGAGCTTGCGGCCCTCGAAGTCGGTGACGACCAGCATGTCGGGGGTCATGAACCCCTTCGAGACCCCGGTCGGCGTCGTCAGGAGACGTTCCGCATCGAGCCGGACGCTGACGTTGCCGTCGTTCGAGGCCACGTACTCCCGCGCGTGCAGGCGGCGGCCTATCTCGACGATCGCGGCTCGTGCATGCTCTTCGTTGTTCATGGTCCGGGCGGCGGCGCGCCCCGCGGGCGCGTGGGGAGCTTCGCTGCCGCGAGCTCCCGCGTCAGCCCATCAGGTGTCGCGGCGGAACTGCGACCGGCAGCGCTCCGAGCAGAAGTAGTGGACGGTGGAGCCGATGCGCGCCTCGACCGCTCGCGCCGGCTCGACGTAAGTGCCGCAGACCGGATCCCGCACCAGCGCGACGGAGCGCCCGCGCGCTCGCGGCCTCGCCTCCGAGGCACCGCGCATCTGACGGGCGACGAACCACCAGACGAAACGAATCACGAGGGCCGCAATCAGCAGGCGGAGCATCCGCGGTGCACCCTGGCCATCAGGCCCGATGATATACCCGCCGGCCCGGTCTCCTCGGCCACCCGCTCGGCCGGCCCTCGACGCGGCGCGCGACGAGGGCAGCGGCGGGGCG
>JAGWAJ010000008.1:32727-58506 GCA_021296475.1 Acidobacteriota bacterium | reverse complement strand
GGGTCCGGGCCCTCGATCATGATGCGCAGGAGCGGCTCGGTGCCCGAGTAGCGCACGACGACCCGCCCCCGGTCGCCCAGGCGCCGCTCGGCGGCGCGGACGGCGCTCCGGACGCCGGGCACGTCATCGAGGTCGGGCTGTGCGTCGACCCGCACGTTGACGAGCTGTTGCGGAAAGGTCTCGAGCCCGGCGGTAAGGTCGGCCAACTCCCAGCCGGTCTCCGCGATGACGCGCAGCACCTCGAGTCCGGTGGCGAGCCCGTCGCCCGTGGGCAGGCGGTCCGAGAAGATGACGTGGCCCGACTGCTCGCCCCCCAGGCAGACCCCGCGGCGCCGCATCTCGTCTCGCACGTTCCGGTCGCCCACCGGGCAGCGGTGCATCGCGATGCCCGCCCGGCGCAGCGAGAGCTCGAGACCGATGTTGCTCATCACGGTGGCGACGACGGAGTTGGAAGCCAGCCGGCCGGCCGCCTGCAGGTGGCGGGCGCAGACGAACAGCGTTCCGTCGCCGTCGACGACCTCGCCCCGGTGATTCACCAGGATCACCCGGTCCCCGTCACCGTCGAACGCGAGCCCCAGCCGGCAGCGCTGCTCGACGACGACGCGCTGCAATGCCGCCGGCTGCGTCGAGCCGCAGCCGACGTTGATGTTCCGGCCGTCCGGTGCCGCGTTGACCGCGACTACGGGGATGCCCAGCCGGCGCAGAACGCCGGGCGCGACCGAGCTGGTCGCGCCGTGCGCGCAGTCGACGGCGACACGGCACGCGTCGAGCCGCGGCGCACCGTCGAGGACGGCCGCCAGATGCGCCACGTACTCGTCGGACAGCCCCGCATCGGACGCGGGGGCGACCGGCGCCGGCGGCGCGCTTCCGCGTTCCCGGGCGGCCGCCACGCGCGCCTCGATCCGTGCCTCGTGACGGCGCGAGGCCTTCTCGCCGGCCCGGGTCAGGACCTTGATGCCGTTGTCGGGCACCGGATTGTGCGACGCCGAGATCACGACTCCGGCATCGAACCCGCGCGCGGCGAGGAACGCCACTGCGGGCGTCGGCAGGACGCCGACGCCGACGGCCGCCCCGCCGGCGGACCGGATGCCGCCCGCGAGAAGCCGTTCGATCCACTCTCCGGATTCGCGCGTATCGCGGCCGATGACGATGCGAGGCGCGGCACCGGCTTCCTCGGCCAGCGCGGCGCCGAGGCGGGCGATGGTCGCCGCGTCGAGCGGGAAGCGACCCGGCGCGCCCCGCACGCCGTCGGTTCCGAACAGGCTCAGCGACATGGCCGGATGGTCTACGGGCGCTCGCCGGTCGGGGGTACGACAGGGCCCGGCCGGATGTCCACGGTTACCTCGGCGGAGCGGGAACCTACCAGTCGAAGCAGCGGATCCTCGATTGCGACGGCTACCGTTGCGCGCACCCGCTGCGAGGCGCCGGCGACGGAGATCGGCTCGGTAAGCGCCTCCGCGAGGCGCGCAAGCCGGCGCTCGGGCCCCACCACCTCGACGCGCGGCGGGACCGTCGAGATGGTGGCGACCACGAACCCGTCGGCGGGTTCGCCCTCGATCGCCGGCACGATCGGCACCGCCCGGGGCGACCCCGTGCGCTCGAGCGCGATCGCGACCGTCGGTGGCACCACCCGCGTCACCTCCACGCCGAAGGGGACCTGCAACCTCCCGGCGGAGAGCATGTCGAAGAAGCGGCGGGGCCCGGGATGCTCGCCCGTCAGGTCGAGGATCGCCATGACGTCGCCCGGCCCCAGGCCGCTCACGTTGCTCGACGCGCCACGGACGCGCACCGCGACCGCATCCGGCACTTCCACCAGCTCGAATCCCGCCGGTACGTTCTGAATGCCCAGCGGCACCTCGAGGTGGCGCTCCACGACCGGCTCCCGGGCGACGATCAGCCACAGGCCGACCGCCAGCGCCAGAGCCAGCAGCTTCAGGGGGAGATCGCGAAGCAGGGCCCGGACCCTCACATCTCGTACTCCGGGCGCTCGCGCCGGTCGGGCTGCCGCCGCTCGGCGCGCGGCATCAGCACCAGCAGCCGGGCCCGTAGTCGGTCCGCGTCGAGGCTGCGCTCGAGTTGTCCGTCGAGGGCCAGCGACACCGTGCCGGTCTCTTCCGAGACGACCAGCGCCACCGCGTCACATTCTTCCGTCAGGCCGATCGCCGCGCGGTGCCGGGTTCCGAGCTCCGTCGTCAGGCGCGGATTCACCGTCAGCGGCAGGAAGCACGCCGCGGCGGCGACGCGGTTCTCCTGCAGGATCACCGCGCCGTCATGGAGCGGCGCGTCGGGCTGGAAGAGGCTGATGAGCAGGTCGTAGGTGACGGCCGAGTCGAGCGGGATGCCGCTCTCGATGTAGTTTCGGAGGCCGATGTCCCGCTCGATGACGATGATGGCTCCGATGCGCCGCTTGGCGAGCGCGCCGGCCGCGGTCACCACCTCGTCGATCGTCTCCTCGGCCGTCGCCGGCCGGGACAGGTAGCGGACGAAGCGCGCGCGGCCCAGGTTCGACAGCGCCCGGCGGATGTCGGACTGGAACAGGACGATCGCGACGAAGACGACGTAGCCGAGCGTGTCCCGGACGATCCAGTTGGCCGTCCGGAGCGTCGCGACCTGCGACCCGAAGTACACGGCGACCAGGATTGCGCCACCCAGCGCGATCTGCACGGCGCGCGTCTGTCGAATCAGGCGCAGGACCTGGTAAATCAGGAACGCGACGACCGCAATGTCGACCGCGTCGCGCCAGCCGATCTGGATGCCGCGAAGGAATCCGGCCAGGGAATCGATCATCGTTCACTGCGGCATGGCGTGCGCACGGATGGAATCGGCGACCCGCACTACGTCGACGTGCGGCGTGACCGCGTGCACGCGCACGATGTGCGCGCCGAGAATGACGGCCGCCGCGACGGCGGACGCCGTTCCCCACTCCCGCCCGGACGGCGGGCGCTCGCCGATCGCGGCGGTGAGGAACGACTTCCGGGACGGCCCGATGAGCACCGGACGGCCGAGGGCGCTCACCGCCTGCAGGCGGCCCAGCAGCTCCAGGGTCTGCTCCGCCCGCTTGGCGAAGCCCAGTCCGGGATCGACGACGATCTGCGACCGGGCCACGCCGGCAGCGGTCGCCGCCCGCACAGCGGAGGCGAGCTCGCGGGTCACCTCGGCGGCGACGTCCGCGTACTGCGCCTCGCGGTACATCGCGCGCGAGCGCCCGCGACTGTGCATCAGCACGAGCGGCGCACCGGCGGCCGCCGCCACGCGTGCGATGGCGGGATCATACCGCAGGGCGGAGACGTCGTTGACGATCGACGCCCCCGCGGCGAGCGCCCGGCGCGCCACGTCGGCCTTGTAGGTGTCTATCGAGACCGGCACGCGGATCCGCCCGGCAAGAGCGTCCAGCACGGGCAGGACGCGCGCGCACTCGACATCGGCGGGCAGCGGGTCGGCGCCCGGACGAGTCGACTCGCCGCCGACGTCGAGCAGGTCGGCGCCCGCGGCCTCGAGCGCCATAGCGGCATCGAGGGCGCGCGCCGGATCGAGACAGGCGCCGCCGTCGGCGAACGAGTCGGGCGTGACGTTGACGATGCCCATCAGCAGAGTGCGGGCACCGAGCTCCAGGATGCGCCCGTCCGGCAGCGAGAGGGTATGGCGGCGGCGCGGAGCGATCATGGATCTGGCGGCAGTGCGGCGTGCGGCGCGCCGCAGCCTCGATGGGTAGGATCGGAAAGCCTGCGGCCGTGCGCGGCCGACGCGCCGCGTGCGCGTCCGGCACTCGAGGGAGATGCGCCCGGCGGCCGGTGCGCCCTGTGACGGGGCGCCGCTCAACGGTGAAACGGAGAGCCTGGCCCACCGTTCGTCGCCTGAGGGCTCCGCTCGGTGCCCAACCAGGAGTCCGCGCCGTTCTACGGCGCAGACTTCCTACTCCTGCGGGACCGCCTTGTCGAGCGACGGCACCGGGGGCACGAGCGGAGCGGCGTCGTTCTCCGGCTCGGACTTCGAGACCGTCCCGTCCGGCGGCGCGGAGGGTCCGCGGGCCGGCACGGGCTCCTCTATGGGCAACCCCTTCGCGATGCGGCGCACCTGATCGGCATCGAGAACCTCACGGATGAGCAGCTCCTCCGCGATGTGGTTCAGCTCGGACGCGTGGGCCTCGAGCGTCGTCCGCGCGCGCTCGTAGTTGCCGGTAACGATGCGCTTGATCTCCTGGTCGATCCGGATCGCCGTGCCCTCGCTGTAGTCCTGGTGCTGCGTGAAGTCGCGGCCGAGGAAGATCTGCTCCTCCTTCTTGCCGAAGGTGAGCGGCCCGATCTCGTCGCTCATCCCCCACTCGCACACCATGCGGCGGGCCATGTCGGTGGCCCGGTCGAGGTCGTTGCCGGCTCCGGTGGTCACGTTTCCGTTGGTCAGCTCCTCGGCGATCCGGCCGCCGAGCAGGATGGCGATCTGATCGTCGAGGTAGTCGCGCGAGTAGTTGTGCTTGTCGTCGACCGGCAACTGCTGGGTGACCCCGAGGGCCATCCCCCGCGGGATGATGGTGACCTTGTGGATGGGGTCAGCGTGCGGCAGCAGGACCGTCAGCAGGGCGTGGCCCGCCTCGTGGACGGCGGTGACCTGCTTCTCCTCGTCGTTGATGATCATCGAGCGCCGCTCCGAGCCCATCAGGACCTTGTCCTTGGCGAACTCGAAGTCCTGCATCCGCACGTTCTTCTGGTTGTAGCGGGCGGCGTTGAGGGCGGCCTCGTTGACGAGGTTCGCGAGGTCGGCGCCCGAAAAGCCCGATGTGCCCCGCGCAAGCACGTGCACGTCGACGTTCTCCGACAGCGGGATCTTGCGGGTATGGACGCCGAGGATCCCCTCGCGTCCCTTCACGTCCGGACGATTGACGACGATGCGCCGGTCGAAGCGCCCCGGCCGCAGCAGCGCCGGATCGAGAACGTCCGGGCGGTTCGTCGCCGCGACCAGGATGACGCCCTCGTTCGACTCGAAGCCGTCCATCTCGACCAGCAACTGGTTCAGGGTCTGCTCACGCTCGTCGTGGCCGCCGCCGAGCCCCGCGCCGCGATGGCGCCCCACCGCGTCGATCTCGTCGATGAAGACGATGCAGGGCGCGTTCTTCTTCCCCTGCTCGAACAGGTCGCGGACGCGGGAGGCCCCGACCCCGACGAACATCTCCACGAAGTCGGAACCGCTGATCGAGAAGAAGGGGACGTTGGCCTCGCCGGCGACGGCCCGCGCCAGGAGCGTCTTGCCGGTGCCGGGGGATCCCATCAGCAGCACGCCCTTGGGGATGCGCCCGCCCAGCTTCTGGAACTTCTGCGGCTCCTTCAGGAACTCGATGATCTCCTGCAGCTCCTCCTTCGGTTCCTCCACGCCGGCGACGTCCTTGAACGTCACCTTCTTCTGGGAGTTCGAGGAGAGCTTGGCGCGGCTCTTGCCGAACGAGAGCGCCTTGTTGCCGCCGGTCTGCACCTGGCGCATGAAGAAGACCCAGAACGCGATGATCAGCAGCATCGGCGCCCAGGTGTAGAGCAGCGTCGCCCACGGACTGCCGGCCGCCTCCGTCGCCGTCACGGCCACGTCGCGCTCGACCAGCTTGTTGACGAGGCCCTCGTACTGCGGGGGCGCGAACGTGCGGAAGGTCTCGCCCGTAGCGGTCGTTCCGGTGACCTCGTTGCCCGTCAGGGTGACGCTGTCGACCTGACCCGAATCCACCTGGCGGATGAACTCGCTGAAGGGCATGGCGTTGTCGCCGGCCTGGAACCTCGTGGAGAAATTCCAGATCAGGACCACCACGACGACGAGCACCATCCAGAAGACGAAGCTTCTGAGGGTCGAATTCACCCGAGTCCTCCCAACTTCCGGGATCGCAAGATTAGCACGCCTGCGGGTCCGTCCGTGACCCGAAAATCCTCCGCCGGAGCGTGACCGACCACCCAGACGATGCCGCGCCGCCGGTCGGTCACGATGGGAACCGTCCCCCGCGCGCCGCGCGCCACCTTGCGATCGACGAAGAAATCCTGCAGTTTCTTGCGCCCGCCGAGGCCCAGCGGCCGGAAGGCATCCCCCGGACGCCAGCTTCGGACGGCCAGCGGCGGGGTCAACCCGCCCGCGTCCACGGCCACCAGCGCGCCACGGGCCCGGAGCGGCGCCGGCATCGTCGTCGCCGGCTCCGCCGCGATCGCGACTCCCGCCTCCGGCACCGCCACCTCGCCGGGCACGTCGAGCCGGTACTCGAATCCGCCCGCCGGCGGCGGGGAGGGGCGTCCGGAACCGGCCGGCCGTACCAGGAGGCGCCCGCCCCTGCGCTCCACCCGACCGCCGGGAAAGTCGGCCCGACCAGCGTGCGCGCCGGCCTCCGCGTCCGGGGAAGCCGCGAGGTCGAGCAGTCGCTCGACGTGCGCGAACCCCGTCCGGCCACGTCCGGAGACGCGTTCGAGCGCCATTCTCGCGATGCGGCGCGCCACCGCGAGCGGCTCCGCGCGCAACGCCTCGGCGTCGACGTCCGCGCCGCCCTCATCGTAGCTGACGACGACGGCGGCCCGTTCGTTCGCGACGCCGTCGAGCCAGTCGGCGTCGGCCCGCGCGATCGCCGCCTCCCGCGCCAGAACCCCCACGATCGATGGCGAGAACTCCCGCGCCAGCAACGGCAGCAGCCGGTGGCGCACCCGGTTGCGGGTCACGCGCAGGTCGCGGTTCGACTCGTCCTCCCGGTACTGCAGCCCGCGAGCCGCCAGGTGCTCGCGGAGCTCCTGCCGCGACACGCCCAGCAACGGCCGCACGACGCGGCCGGCGCGCGGCCGGATGCCCGCGAGCCCGCCCGGGCCCGCGCCGCGGATCAGCCGCAGCAGCACCGTCTCGGCCAGGTCGTCGCGCGTATGGCCCGTCGCCACCCGGTCCGCTCGCTGCTCGCCCGCGACCCGCTCGAAGGTCGCGTACCGGACGCGGTGCCCCGCGTGCTCGATCGAGATGCGATCCGCCCGCGCCAGGGCCGCGACGTCGACCCGCTCGACGAAGATCGGCACGTCGAGCGCCCCCGCCAGCGCGCGGCAGAAGCTCTCGTCCGCCTCCGCGGCGCCCCCCCGGAGCTGGTGGTTGACGTGGAGGAGCCCCGCGAGCGCGTAGCCGCCCGCCGGCGCGGCGGCGGCCAGGAGCACGCTCAGCGCCACCGAGTCCGCCCCGCCGGACAAGGCCGCCAGCACACGGCCGCCCCTCGGAATCAGGCCGTCCCGCTCGATCGCCCGCAGGACTCGCTCGGCGAGCGGGCACTGGCCGTCGAGGGTCGCGCCGGTCACCGTGATCGTCGCAGGCCCGCCGGCGACACGGCCGCGGGCGCCGCCGGCGCTGCGACCGCCCGCCGGGACGGGCAGAATGGTGGTGCCGGCGCAGGGACTTGAACCCCGGACCTAGCGGATATGAGCCGCTCGCTCTGACCAACTGAGCTACGCCGGCACGAACAGTCGATTATGACAGGATCGCCAAGCCGGATCACCCGCGGCGCGCGCCGCCCCGCAGGATGAGCATCGCGTCTCCGTAGCTGTAGAAGCGGTACCCGCGGGCGACCGCCTCCCGATAGGCGGCGAGCACCGGTTCCCGCCCCGCCAGCGCGCATACGAGCAGCAGCAGCGACGAGCGCGGCAGATGGAAATTGGTCAGCAGGCCGCTCACGACCTCGAACCGGAAGCCCGGGTAGATGTACAGGTCGGTCGCGCCGGTCCCCGCCCGGACCTCCCCGCCGCCCTCCCGCACCGCCGCCTCGAGCGCGCGCGTCGTCGTCGTGCCGACCGCCACGATGCGGCGGCCGTCGGCGCGCGCCCGGTTCACGGCGTCGGCGGTCCTCTCCGGGATCGCGAAGCGCTCCGCCGCCAGCCGGTGCTCGCGCACCGACTCGGTCCGCACCGGCTCGAACGTGCCGTACCCGACGTGCAGCGTGATCGGATGCCACTCGAGGCCGCGCGCCCGGAGGCTCTCGATCAGCCGCGGCGTGAAGTGCAGCCCTGCCGTCGGCGCGGCGACCGAGCCGCGGACGGACGCGAACACCGTCTGGTAGCGCTCGCCGTCGCCGCCGTGGACGGGGCGCTTGAGGTAGGGGGGAATCGGAACCTCGCCGATCGCGTCTACCGCCCGGTCGACGTCCTGGCCGTCGGGAACGGTCAGCCGGATCGTCCGGCGCCCGTGGAAGTGCCGCTCCAGCACCGTCAGGTGCAGGCGGCGGCCGCCACCCTCGAAGCGGGCCTCGGCCCCCGGGCGGAGCTTCCGCCCCGGATGCACGAGCGCATCCCAGCGGTCCTCGTCGAGGCGTCCGAGCAGCAGGCACTCGACCGCGCCCCCGCTCGGCTCCCGGCGGCCGCGGAGCCGCGCCGGGAAGACGCGCGTGTCGTTCGCCACCACCACGTCGCCTGCGGCCAGCAGCTCGGGCAGGTCGCTGACGTGGCCGTGCCGGCAGGCGCCGTCGCGGGGGTCGAGCGCGAGCAGGCGGGCCGCATCGCGTACCGGCGCCGGCTCCTGGGCGATGCGGTCGGCGGGCAGGTCGTAGTCGAAGTCGGAGAGCCGCAGGTCGTCCGCCGTCAACAGGCCCACCGCAGCAGCACCGCACCCACGGTGAAGCCGGCGCCCACGGAGCTCAGCAGCACGCGCGTCCCCTTCGTCAGGCGGCCGTCGGCCTTCGCGTCGGCCAGAGCGAGCGGAATGGTCGCCGCGGTGGTGTTGCCGTAGCGGTCGATGTTGATGACGATGCGGTCCCGATCGACCCCGAGGTGCTCGGCCGCGCTCAGGATGATGCGGCGGTTGGCCTGGTGGCAGACGAACAGGTCGACGTCGTCCGGGCCGATCCCGTTGGCGTCCAGCACCCGGCGGCAGATCTCCACCATCTTGCGAACCGCGAACTTGAATACCGCCGGCCCGTCCTGATGCACGTAGTGCAGGCGCTGGTCGATCGTCTCGTGGCTCGCCGGACGGAGGCTGCCCCCGGCCGGCATGCAGAGCGCCGGTCCACCGCTGCCGTCGATCTCATGGGCGAAGTCGAGCAGGCCGAGTCCATCCTCGGTGGCCGGCGCGACGACGGCTGCTCCCGCCCCGTCGCCGAAGAGCACGCAGGTCGCGCGGTCCTGGTAGTCGATGATCGACGACATCACGTCGGCGCCGACCACGAGCGCGTAGTCGTGCGCGCCGCCCGCCACCATCTGGGCGCCGGTCGTGAGCGCGTAGGTGAAGCCCGAGCAGGCCGCGCCGAGGTCGAACCCCCAGGCGTTCGTCGCGTCGATCTTCGTCTGCAGGAGGCAGGCGGTACTCGGGAAGAACATGTCCGGCGTCGTGGTCGCGACGACGATGAAGCCGATGTCGGCCGGGGTCAGCCCGGCCGCGGCGATGGCCCGGCGAGCCGCTTCCGCCCCGAGGTCGGACGACGCCACGCCCTCGTCGACGACGTGACGCTCGCGGATTCCGGTCCGCTTGAGGATCCATTCGTCCGTCGTCTCGACCAGCGTCTCGAGATCGGCGTTGGTGAGCACCCGCGGCGGAACATAGGTGGCGAGCGACGCCACCTTGACCTGGCGCGCCATCTGCCCGCCCGCGAGCCGCGCCCCGTTTCCTCTCGACACGTTTGTCATCCTTTACAGGAGGCGCGGCGTCGTGCCCGGCGCCGTCAAGCCGAAGAAGTCGTATGCCCGCGCCGTCGCCACCCGGCCGCGTGGCGTCCGGTCCAGGAACCCGATCTGCATCAGGAAGGGCTCGTAGATGTCCTCGATCGCGTCCTTCTCCTCGCTGATGGCCGCCGCGATGGTGTTGAGCCCGACCGGGCCGCCTCCGAACTTCTCGATGATGGTCCGCAGCAGACGACGGTCGGCCTCGTCGAAGCCGCGCTCGTCCACCTCGAGCAGGTCGAGCGCGCGGCGCGCCACGTCGTGCGTCACCGCCCCGTCGGCCCGCACCTCGGCGTAGTCGCGCACGCGGCGCAGCAGCCGGTTGGCGACGCGCGGCGTCCCGCGGGAGCGGCGTGCGATCTCGCCGGTCGCGGGGTCGTCGATCCGCACCCCGAGAATGCGCGCCGACCGCCCCACGATGGCGACGAGGTCGCTCTCGGTGTAGAAGTCAAGCCGGTGCGCGATCCCGAAACGGGCTCGGAGCGGCGAGGTGAGAAGGCCGGTGCGGGTCGTCGCGCCCACCAGGGTGAAGCGCTCGACCGGCACCTTGACCGAACGCGCGCCCGGCCCCTGACCGATCAGGATGTCGAGCTCGTAGTCCTCCATCGCCGGATAGAGGATCTCCTCGACCGCTGGGCTCAGGCGGTGGATCTCGTCGATGAAGAGCACCTCCCGCTCGCCGAGGTGGGTCAGGAGCGCGGCGAGGTCGCCCGCCTTCTCGATCACCGGCCCGGCCGTGGCCCGCACCGCGACGCCGAGCTCGTGCCCGATCACGTAGGCCAGCGTCGTCTTGCCGAGACCCGGCGGACCGTGGAGGAGCACGTGATCCAGCGCCTCGCCCCGCTGCCGGGCGGCGGTGACGGACACCTGGAGGTTCTCCCGCACGCGGTCCTGTCCGACGTAGGCATCGAGCGTGCGCGGGCGGAGCCCCTCCTCGTAGCGGGCGTCGTCGTCCGCCTGCACGGTGCTTAGAACTCGTTCGGGGGACATCACCTAAAGCCGCGGGCATATTGTACGCGCACATCGGCGCCACGCCGCCGGATAGTATGCTCGACATCCGATTCTGAACCGGACGATCACGACCGCGAAGCGCTGCACAGAAGCGGCGTGCAGCCGGAACCGTCATGCAGAACGACAGCCCCCGAATCGAACTGGGACGTGCGGAGACCCTCGAGACGACAGACCTCTTCTACGAACGGCCGATCCTGAACTCGCCGTACGACTACCCTGGCCGCCACTGGGAGCTCGACGAGGAAAACCGCCCGACGAACCGGGTCATCGAACAGCGCCGGCCGTCCGCGTATGTGTCTCCGATTCCGAGGCCCCGCAGGCACGAGGGCCAGCAACTCGAGCTCGTCGAGCACTCGGCCGCCCGGACGTGGGACGCCGCGGACGAGCAGTACGACCTGACGGCGTTCATCAACGGCGTGCGCCGCGCCGTCGACCAGTGGCGTGCACTGCCCGAATCGGCCTGGCGGGTGACGCCGGAGACGGCGCGGCTCCTGCGCCACTGGCGGGGCCACGCCTTCGGCGACGTCCGTCCGTTCTTCTGCCAGGTGGAAGCGGCCGAGACCGCCATCTGGCTGACCGAGGTCGCGCCGAACGCCGGCAGGAAGGCAGGCGGCTTCCTGAAGCACCTCGCCCGCGCCAACGAGGGCGCGACGGCGGAAGGGGCGACCGCGCTCGACCGCGTGGCCCTGAAGCTGGCGACCGGCGCCGGCAAGACCACGGTCATGGCCCTGCTCATCGCGTGGCAGACCGTCAACGCCGTGCGGCGTCCGTCGAGCCCGCGCTTCACGAAGGGCTTCCTGGTGGTCACGCCCGGCGTGACGATCCGCCGCCGCCTGCGCGTCCTGCAAGCCAACGACCCCGACTACGCGCGGCGCGAGCTGGTGCCGCAAGACATGCTGCGCGACCTGGAGAAGGCACGCATCGTCATCACCAACTATCACGCCTTCCAGCAGCGCGAGACGCTGCCGCTGTCGGCCGGGGGGCGGGCGTTGCTTCAGGGTCGCGGCGCGCCGCTCCGCACGCGCGAGAGCGACGGGCAGATGCTGCAGCGGGTGATGCCGGAGCTGATGGGCCTGAAGCGCCACTGGGTCCTGAACGACGAGGCCCACCACTGCTATCGCGAGAAGCCCGCCGCGTCGGACGAGGGCGCGCTGAAGGGCGACGACCGGCGGAAGGCGAAGAAGAACCGCGAGACGGCGCGCGTCTGGATGTCGGGCATCGAGGCCGTCCACGGCAAGCTCGGCGTCCAGCGCGTCGTCGACCTCTCGGCCACGCCGTTCTTCCTGCGCGGCTCCTGCTACGCCGAGGGGACGCTGTTCCCGTGGACGGCGAGCGACTTCTCGCTGATGGACGCCATCGAGTGCGGCATCGTCAAGCTGCCGCGCGTGCCGGTGGCCGACAACGTCCCCGGCGCCGAGATGCCCCAGTTCCGCGAGCTCTGGAAGCACGTCGGCAAGAAGATGGGCAGGGGGCGGCCGACCCGCTACGACTCCCGGCCAAGCTGCTCGCGGCGCTCGAAGCGCTGTACGGCCACTACGAGCGGACGTTCGAGCAGTGGCGGGCGGCCGGCATCCGCGTGCCGCCGTGCTTCATCGTGGTCTGCAACAACACGTCGACGTCGAAGCTCGTCTACGACTGGATCTCGGGCTTCCGCCGGGAACACGCCGACGGCACGGCGACGCTGGAGCAGGGGCGCCTCGCCCTCTTCCGCAACTTCGACGAGCACGGCCGGCCCCTCGCCCGCCCCCGCACCCTGCTGATCGACAGCGAGCAGCTCGATTCCGGCGACGCTCTCGACCGCCAGTTCCGGACCGCGGCGGCCGACGAGATCGAGCGCTTCCGGCGCGAGATTGTCGAGCGCACCGGCGATCGCCTGCAGGCCGAGCGCATCTCCGACGAGGACCTGCTGCGCGAGGTCGTGAACACCGTCGGCGTCGAGGGCCGCCTGGGCGAGCAGACCCGCTGCGTCGTCTCGGTGTCGATGCTCAGCGAGGGGTGGGACGCGCGCACGGTCACCCATGTCCTCGGCGTCCGCGCCTTCGGCACGCAGCTCCTGTGCGAGCAGATCGTCGGCCGGGCGCTCCGCCGCCAGTCGTACCAGGTGAACCCCGACACCGGGCTGTTCGACGTCGAGTACGCCGACGTGTTCGGCATCCCGTTCGACTTCACGGCGAAGCCGGTGGTCGCGCCGCCCCAGCCGCCCCGCGAGACGGTGCTGGTCCGGGCCGTCAGCCCCGACCGCGACGCCTGCGAGATCCGCTTCCCGCGCGTCCAGGGCTACCGCGTCGAGCTGCCCGACGACCGGCTGACCGCGCGCTTCGGCGACGACTCCACGCTGACCCTGACGCCGGACCTGGTGGGTCCGGCCCGGGTGCGCAACGAGGGCATCGTCGGCAGGGCGGCCGAGTTCTCGCTGGAGCACACCGCCCGCATCCGGCGCAACACCGTGCTCTTCCACCTGACGAAGCACCTGCTGGAGGCGCACTGGCGCGACCTCAACGAGGACCCCAAGCTGTACCTGTTCGGGCAGCTCAAGCGGATCACGCGACGTTGGCTCGACGACCACCTCGTGTGCGTGGGCGGGACCTACCCCGCGCAGTTGCTCTACCGCGAACTCGCCGACGTGGCGTGCAAGCGCATCACCGACGGCATCGTCGCCGAGCAGAGCGAAGACCGCCCGATCCGCCCCGTGCTCGACCCCTACAACCCGGAAGGGTCGACCCGGCACGTCCGGTTCACTACCTCGAAGCCGTCGCGGTGGGAGACCCACGCTGCCCGCTGCCACGTCAACTGGGCGGTCTGCGACAGCGGCTGGGAGCAGGAGTTCTGCCGGGTCGCCGAGGCGCACCCCCGAGTGCGCGCCTACGTGAAGAACCATAACCTAGGGCTGGAGGTGCCGTACCGCTTCGGCGCCGAGAGCCGGCGCTACCTGCCCGACTTCATCGTGCTCGTCGACGACGGCCACGGGCCCGACGACCCCCTGCGGCTTGTCGTCGAGGTCAAGGGCTACCGCGGCGAAGACGCGAAGGAGAAAGCGGCCACGATGCAGACGTGGTGGGTGCCCGCCGTCAACGGCCTCGGCACCCACGGCCGGTGGGCCTTCCGCGAGCTCACATCGGTCTACCAGATGGAGCCCGACTTCGGGGAGGCGGTCGCCGCCCGCTTCGACGAGACCATCCAGTCGACGCTGCCCGTGTGACCCGGAAACCGCATGGCCAAGAAGCGCACACAGCGCACGCGCACCACGACGCCCCGGCGGGTCTCGGCCCTCAAGCATGACGCCGCCTCGCGCCGGAACATCCCCACCGCCGAGTACGAGGCGGTGCTCGACCCCACCGACCAGGATCCCGTCCGCGTCGCCTTCGAGCGCCGCAACCGCGACCTCGACCCGCAACTCGTGTGGCGCGGCAAGGACGTGCCGGGGCCGGCCGAGCTGATGGCGCAGGCGCCGCCCCTGTTCATCCAGGAGAAGGTGCACCCCAAGGTGCTGGTGGACGACCTGGCGCGCGAGACGCGCCGGCGCCGGGCCGAGGCCGAGGAGGAGGGCGGCCAACCGGACCTCTTCGCGGACTTCAACGGCCTGCCGAGCGACGAGGCGCGCGCCGAGTTCTACCAGCACGACGCCAACTGGTCGAACCGCATGATTCTCGGCGACAGCCTCCAGGTAATGGCGTCGCTCGCCGAGCGCGAGGGCCTGCGCGGCAAGGTGCAGTGCATCTACATGGACCCGCCCTACGGCATCAAGTTCAACTCGAACTTCCAGTGGTCCACCACCAGCCGCGACGTCAAGGACGGCAAGGCCGAGCACATCAGCCGCGAGCCCGAGCAGGTCAAGGCGTTCCGTGATACCTGGCGCGACGGGATTCACTCGTACCTGACGTACCTGCGCGACCGGCTGACGGTGGCACGGGAATTGCTTACGGAGAGCGGGAGCATCCTCGTGCAGATCGGGGACGAGAACGTGCACCGGGTGCGGGCGTTGATGGATGAAGTGTTTGGGCGGGAGAACTCGATTTCTCTCATATCGTTTTCGACAACCACGGGATCGACGGACAAGTATCTTGGGCAGACCACAGACTACCTTCTGTGGTATTCGAAGCGCAGCGCCGCAGTCAAGTACAACCCCATCTATTATCGAAAGACCCCGGGAGGCAAGAGCGGCAGCAGCTACAATCGCGTGCGCGAGATAGCGTCGGACGACGATCCCGGGCAACCAACATCGGGGCACGCCGGTGTCTACTCCCTGGACAATCTCACATCCCAGAGCATCGGCCGCCAAAAAGGCGAAGGCGCAGCATGCTGGTATGACGTCTCGTTTCGCGGCACGGTCTACAGGCCTACACTGTCTGCCCGATGGAAGACGAATGAAGTAGGAATGGCGCGGCTACATGCCGCAGACCGACTTGAACCCACGATGAACCGGTTGAGATATGTCCGCTACCTTGACGACTTTCCCGTCGCTCAGATCGTAAACCGCTGGGACGATGTTGGCCTGTCGGACAAGTTCTATGTGGTCCAGACTTCACCGACTGTCGTGAAGCGTTGCATCCTCATGACAACGGATCCGGGCGACCTTGTTCTCGATCGACGCCGATGCCTGGGCGACCTTGACAGCGACACGTCCCGGCCGTTCGACCGCCCCGAGTCAGGCCGCATCGCCGTCAAGGTCATCAATCACCTCGGTGACGAGGTGATGAAGGTGTTCGACGCATAGTGGAGCGTGGTGGAGCGCGTCCTGGGCATGACGGCGGCGTCAGGCTGGCGTATGACGGCCAGTGAGGAGATCGTGTTGCCCGCAGTCGCGCACGGTTTCGGTGGGGGGCAAGCAGCTGTATCGGAGACTACCGACAGGGGTAAGGAGTCGAGATGGACGTGACGGAGGCCGTGCGAGCGGCGAGGGCGTACCTCGAGGGGGTATTCGCGGACGAAGACACGAGCGACACGAGGTTGGAGGAGGTCGAATATCATAGTCAGGAGCAGGTCTGGAATGTAACCTTCAGCTTTCTTCGTCCGACGGGTACCCTGAGCCCGACCGAGGTCTTTATGCCTGGTGTCTACGAGAGGACGGGGACACGCACCGTGAGGAGAGACTACAAGGTCGTGGCGGTGGCGAGTTCGTCGGGCCAGGCAACGTCGATAAAGCACCGGTCGTTGGAATCGGCGGAGTAGGCGATGCCGCGCGAGTGGTTGATAGACGCGAATCTGCTGGTATTGCTCATCGTTGGACTCACAGACGAGAACCTGATCGCTAAGCACGCGCGCCTGAAGCGCTTTCGGACGGTGGACTACTATCGCCTGCTCGAGGTTGTTGGAGTACCTCATGCGGCGAGAGCGCGCGACGGCGCGGAGGAAGCAGGGATGATCCTGTTGACGACGCATGCGCTGACAGAGGCGTCGAATCTCCTGGGGCAACACAAGGAACCGGAGCGCTCCCGACTGTTCGGCACATTGCGGAGACTGGTCGAGCAGAGGGAGGAAGTGGAGGTGAGCAGCAAGCTGGCGGTGCGGTCGCCGGTATTCACAAGACTGGGTCTCACGGACGGCGCACTCTTCGAGGTGGCCTCGGCAAGTCGGCCGCTTTTGACGGTAGACCTTGGTTTATACCTTGCTATTGCGGGACGGGACGACCGGGCGGCCATCAATTTCACACATCTGCAGGCGTTGGACCGTGGATAAGGTCGGTGGACTGGACGCGGTAGTCGAGGCGCGGGAGTCTGTGAATCAGGGCTTCGGCTTCCGAGTCGGCACCGACGGCGACGGCGAGATCGGTGTCCCGGGTGAATCGCGGTTCGGTTCGTACGGACACCGCGAGGCCGCCGATCATCGCAAAAGGCGACGCCGGCCCTGGTGAGGTCGGCGTCAATCCGCTGGAGGCTCGTCGCGAGCGAGGTCGGGGCGTCGCTCAGCCCAGGAGACGGGTTGGCCGGGAGCGTCACCGTATTCGGCTCCGGGTGGGTGGAGGAGCCACCGGCGAAACTCTTCCTTGATTTCCCCGTCGCTGGCACGGGGCTGGCTTCGTCGCAGATTCTGGTATTTCAGCTTCACTCCGACGTCGAACAGGGCTATCCCGCCAGTTCGCGCAGGGCGGCCCGCAGGGTCTCCTCGAAGCCGCCGGCGCCGCCGCGCACGGCTGCCTCGGCGGCGCGCTCCGCGACCGGGCGCTGGTAGCCGAGGTTGAGGAGGGCCGACAGGACATCGCCGCGGAGGTCTCCGCCCGCTCCCGCGCCCGGTTCGCCGGCGTCGTCCGGGCCGGGCGCCGGCAGCTTGTCCTTGAGCTCGAGACCGATCCGCTCCGCCGTCTTGCGGCCGACGCCGGGAACGGCGTTCAGCCGCGCGTGCTCCCCGCGGCGGATCGCCTGCACGAGGTCGCGCGGCTCGATGCCGGAGAGCACGGCGAGGGCGAGCTTCGGGCCCACGCCGTTGACGCCGATGAGACGCTCGAAGAGGTCGAGCTCGAGGCGCGAGGCGAACCCGAAGAGCGCCAGCGTGTCTTCGCGTACGTGCGTGTGGATGCGCAGGGACACGTTGGCGCCCGGCTGGCCCACCTCGCTGAAGGTCGACAGCGGCACCTGGACGTCGTACCCGACGCCGTGGACGTCGAGCACCAGGCGGCCGGGAGCCTTCTCGGCGAGTCGGCCGCGGAGGTGGGCGATCATGACGGCGGCTCGGCCGGCCGGTAGCGGCGCCAGCTTCTGACGGCGCCTCCGGCGCCGCGCCCTTGCGCATCCTGCGCCGCGAGGGCGGAGCGGACCGCGGCCGGACCGGTCGCGTGGGCGTGGCACAGGGCCACGGCGAGGGCATCGGAGACGTCCAGCGGCGACGGCGGCTCCGACAGGCCGAGCAGCAGCATGACCATCTGGCGCACCTGCGGCTTGTCGGCCCGGCCGTAGCCGACCACGGCGCGCTTGACCTCTGCGGGCGTGAACTCGCTCACCGGGAGGCCGGCCTCCGACGCCGCGAGCATGACGACGCCCCGCACGTGACCCAGCTTGAGCGCGCTGCGGGCGTTCCGCGCGTAGAAGAGGTCCTCGATCGCCACGACGTCCGGACGGTGCCCGGCGATCAACGACGCCAGCCCGTCCCGGATTGCCAACAGCTTCCCCGGAAAGGCGGCTCGCGCGGCAGGAGCGAGCACCCCGCACGCCACGACCCGGTGACGGCTGCCGTCGGTCTCGATGCAGCCGTAGCCGGTCCGCATCGATCCCGGGTCGACCCCGAGGATTCTCACGCCAGCGAGGCCTCGATCTCCTTCGCTTCGATGTCGAAGTTCGACCAGACGTGCTGGATGTCGTCCAGGTCCTCCAGCACGTCCATGAGCTTGATCATCTGCTGCGCGGTCCTGCCCTCGAGCTTGACGAGGTTCTGGGGCAGCATCGCGATCTGGGCCGAGACGGGTGCGGCGCCCGCCGCGGTAACCGCCTCGCGCACCGTCTCGAACGCCTCGGGGCTGCTGACGATCTCCCAGGTGTCGCCGTCCTCCCGGAAGTCGTCGGCCCCGGCGTCGATCGCCGTGGTCATCAGCGTCTCCTCGTCCACGGTTCCCTGCTCGACGACGATGTGGCCGTGCTTCTCGAACATCCACGCCACGGAGTTCGTCGTGCCGAGGTTGCCGTTGTGCTTGGACAGGAGATGCCGGATCTCGCCGACCGCGCGGTTGGTGTTGTCGGTCAGGCACTGGATGAGCAACGCTGCGCCGCCGGGCCCGTAGGCTTCGTACGTCACTTCTTCGTACGTAACGCCCGGCTCCTCGCCCGTCCCTCGCCGGATGGCGCGCTTGATGTTCTCGGCCGGCATGTTGGCCGCCTTGGCGTCGGCGATGACGGTCCTGAGGCGAGGGTTCATGCCGGGGTCGCCGCCACCGTCGCGCGCGGCTACCGTCAGCTCCTTGATGATGCGGGTGAAGAGCTTGCCGCGCCGGGCGTCGGCGACCCCTTTCTTGTGCTTGATCGACGCCCACTTGGAATGACCAGACATGACTGCATTATCGCAAAACCGCCGCGCCGCCGGAAGCGGGCCGCGGCCGGCGCGCCCCGTCCGGGCGGCCGGGCGTGGCGCCGCGGAGAGCGCCGTCAGAAGTCGATGCGAGTGCTGACGCCGTAGCTCCGCGGCGGGTTGGTCAGATAGCCAACGCGGGCCAGGGTGCCCCGCTCCTGGTCGAGCGCCAGCAGCGCCCGCTCGTCCGTGACGTTGTCGATGAAGAAGGCGACGTCCCAGCGGCCGTCGAGGATTCCGACCCGCAGGTTGAGGATGTTGTAGGCCGGAAGCTCCGGATCGAAGGCGAAGAAGCTCTGCGTGAGCGGACCGCCGATGAAGGTACCGGGACGCAGCGCCGGGGCGAGGGCCGTCAGGTCGACCGTGCCGAACCCCTCGGCCTGGTCGCCGACCTGCGTGAAGCGCGAGCCGACGTGCTGGAACGTCCCGCTGACGTAGCCGACCCAGCCGCCGCCCACCAACCAGCGCCATGTGGCCGCCGCGGCCGACTGGAACCGCGGCGTGGTCGGCAGCCGCCGGCCCGCCTCGATGCCCGATACCACACCGACCGCGCCCGTGTCGTCGGTCGAGGTCACGGTCGATTGCAGCCGGGCGTCGGCAACGCTGGCCGAGAGCGCGAAGTCGAAGAAGGTGGTCGGTTGCGCGGCGAGCTCCAGCTCCACCCCCGCGCTCCGGGCGTCGGGAACGTTGAAGATGATGCGCGAGGAGCAGGTGCCGGCGGTGACCGTCGCCTGCAGGTTGCGGATGTCCATGTAGAACGCCGACGCGTTGAACGTGCCGCGGCCGCCGAGGAAGGTGGACTTGACGCCCGCCTCGTAGTTCCACAACTCCTCGTCCTCCCACGTGCCGCGGTTCCCGAAGGTCACGAGATCGGCCGGGGAACAGATCGGGGCGTTCAGCGGGTCGTTGATGCCGCCGAGGCGGAAGCCCTTCGAGACCTGCGCGTTGAGCTGCGTTGCCGGCGTCACGTCGTAGCTGGCGATGACCCGCGGCGCGACGCCGGTCGCCCGGACCGTGCCCTCGCTGTCGAGCGGGTCCGCGAACAGTCCGTCGAACACCTGCGTGCGGTGCTCGTCGAAGTCGTACCAGCGGAGACCGCCGGTCAGCCGCAGGCGGTCGGTGACGGAGAGCGTCACCTCCCCGAACGCCGCTAGCTGCTCGAAGTCGTAGTTGAGGTCGGAGTAGAAGATCTCCTCGGTGTCCGGGTGGCCCGCCAGCGCCCGCGATCCCGTCCAGACGAGATCCGGGATCCCGGTCACGGCCCGCAGGAACTCCGAGACCGCGCCGCCGTTGATCGCCACGAAATCCTGCGCGTAGGCGCTCTGGCCGTACTGCCGCTCCGAGCTGCTGTAGAACGCGCCGGCCAACCAGTCCACGCGTTCCGCGCCGCCCGCCACGCGGACCTCCTGCGTCAGACCCTGCGCGATGGTCGAGTCGACCAGCGGGAAATCGAGCGTGTAGCCGGTCTCCGGCGCGCCGAACGGGCTGAAGGCGACGCTGCCGCCCAGGGCCGACGCGTCCCGCACCACCTCGACGTCGCGGTTGGTGAACGAGGTGATCGAGGTCAGCGAGGCGCCGCCGAAGTCGTACTCCAGCGTGATGTCGCCCAGGAGGAACTCGTCCGTGTACGGCTCGTCGATCTGCGTGTAGAGCTGGCGCTCGCCGAGGGCGACCGCGGGCCGCGTGGTCGTGAACGGGTTGGCCAGGACGTTGTACGCGTCGATGCGGTTCCAGCCGTGCATCGACACGTCCTGGTAGATGACCCGCGGGGTCACGGCGAACCGCTCGCTCGGCTGGAGGCGCAGCGCCACTCGCGCGCCGGTCCGCCGGCCGCCGTTGACGTTCTCGTTGACGCTCAGGTCCGGCTGCACCGCGTCCATGAAGCCGCCGATCCCGGTGTTCCAGGCGGTGACGCGCGCCGCCGCGGCCCGGCCGAGCGGGATGTTGACCGCGAACTTGGCGTCGTGGCCGAGCCCGCCCCCGTCGAGCGATCCGAAGCCGAGCTCGGCCGTTCCCTCGCTGACGCCGATCGCGGGCGGGTTCGTGATGTAGCGCACCGTTCCCGACAGCGAGCCGGACCCGAACAAGGTCCCCTGCGGGCCGCGCAGCACCTCGATGCGCGACATGTCGAACAGGTCGATGTCCGGCGTGAAGAGCGAGAGCGAGATCACCGACTCGTCCAGGTAGACGCCGACCTGCTCCTTGACGCCCGGCTGGTCGCGCACGACCTGGCCCGCGGACACCCCGCGCATCGCGATCTGGCTCTGGCCCGGACCGAGGTTCTGGACCGAGAAGCCGGCGACGTTCGCCGAAACGTCCTCGAGGCTGCGGGCGCCCCGCCTGCGCAGCGCCTGCTGGGTCGGCGCCACGATCGAGAACGGAACCGACTGCAGGTCCTCCTCGCGCTTGCGCGCGGTGACGGTGACCGAGATCTCCTCGGTGAACTGCGGCAGCTCTTCGTCGTCGCCCGTCCCGGCCGCGTCTTGACCCTCCGCCGGGTCCTGCGCGCTCGCGGGGGACGACACGGCGAGAGGGACCGCGAGGAGGGCCAGGATCAGAATGCCGCTGCGCATCGGTGAGCCTCCCCGCCGACGGGCCGGCGTCGCAGGATCCATTACGCCTCCGGGCGATTCTAGCCCACCAGTCCTCGCCCTGACGGCGCCGCTCGGCGCCCCGCCGACCTCCGGGGAGTCCGCGCCTCCCGGCGCAACTCCGGCACGGGCGCCCCGGCGAAGACAGCGGCGATCACGCGCGGCGGGCGACGATGATCCAGACCTCGGCGTCCGGAGACCACGCGGCCCCCCGGTAGTCGCCGAGCACCGCGTCGACCCGGAACCCCGCCTGCTCGAGGCGGGCGACCACCTGCGGCACCGTAAGGGTACGGAAGGCGAGCGAGAAACGATGGGAGGTCCGGCGCCGGCCGCGCCGCTCGACGAACTCCTGGTCGAAGACCGTCAGCGACCGCCGGCGGTCCTGCCGCACCGACTCGATGAGCGTGAGCCGGCGCCGCCCGCTCGCCGGCCCGTGGAGGCTCACGCGGCGGTGGTATTCCTCCCAGCTCGGCAGGTCGGGGGCGAGGTCGACGCCGAGCATGCCGCCGGGGGCGAGCACGCGCGCGGCCCCCGCGAGCGTCGCGGCGAGATCGTCGTCCGACAGCAGCGACTGCAGCATGCCGTACGGCGCCATGACGAGACGGCAGCGCCAGCCCCGAAGAAAAGGCAGCTCGCGGATGTCACCCCGCAGAAGCGACATGCGGCCGGCGAGACCCGCGCGCCGCATCCGCACGCGCAACCGGTTGAGCATCGGCTCGGAGCGGTCGATCCCGACGAACCGGGGCGCGGCGCGCGCGACCGGAATCGAGAGGCGCCCGGTGCCGCACCCGAGCTCGAGGACGGTGCCGCCGACGCGGCCGGCCAGATCCGCCCAGAACCGGACGTCGCGGCGGCCGACCGTGCGCCGGTTCTCCCAGTCGTAGAAGGGCGCATACGCGTCCCAGCCGTGCCAGCCCTCGGAGGGGATCGCGTCGCTCACCGCGGGAGTGTCGGACATGCGGCACGGACCGTGCGGCGCGGGAGCCGTCCAGGCCGGCCTGCACCGCGGGCGGGCCGTTGTAGGATGGCGGCGCGATGCCGCTCGTCCCCGCCTGGGCGCCGAACCTGCATCCGCTGGTGGTGCACTTCCCGATCGCGCTGCTGCTGGCGGCGGGCGCCGTCGACCTGGCGGACCTGGTGCTGCGCGGGCGGGCGCCCGCGGTCGGACTCCGCGACAGCGCCGGGCGGCTCCCCGGCGTCCGGAACACGGCCACCTGGCTGTACATCGCCGGCGCGGCGGCCGCGGTCGCCGCCTACTTCAGCGGCGTGAGCGCGCTGGAGATGCGGGCGCTCTCCCCGGACGGCGCAGCGGTTGCCGCTGCGCACGCCGACTGGGCGTTCCGCGCCACGTGGCTGTTCGCGTTCTTCGCGTCGGTGCGCATCGCGATGTCCTACGCTCTGCGGCCGGCGCGCTGGCTGGTTGCCGGCGCCCTCGTGGTCGCGCTCGTCGGGCTCGCGGCGCTCGTCGAGACGGTGCGTCACGGGAGCCGCCTGGTCTTCCAGCACGGCGTCGGGGTGCGGCCGGTCGCTGCAGCGCGAGCCGCGGCCGCAGAGCGGGCCGCGGCCGCGGGGCAAGCCGCCGAGCCGGACCGGGCGACCGAGCCGGAGCGGGCGACCGAGCCGGAGCGGGCCGCCGAACCTGAGCCGGCCGCCGAACCTGAGCCGGCCGCCGGTCGCGATTGACCGGTCGAGCGGGGAGCCGCCACCCGGCCGTGATCGACCGGACGAGCCGGGGGCCGGTGACAGCGGCCGCCCCCGTCAGTTCGTCGCGCGGCCGCGGCCGAACGGACGCTGGCCGAGCGCGCGCTGCATCACCTCATACTGCACCGACATGATGTGGCCGATGGCCTCGATCCAGTACGCCGCGTTGTGGGCGCCGGGCATCTGCATGAAGTTGAACGGGATGTTCTCCTCGGCCAGGTAGGTGGCCAGCTCCAGCGCGCCCGCGATCAGCCGGTCTTCGGTGCCGCAGTCGAGGTAGATGTGCGGCAGGTCCTCGCGCGGAACCTGCTGGATGAGCGTGAACGGGTCGTAGGCCTCGGCCTGCTCGGGAGTCGCGAACATCGTGCCGCGCGGCGTGCGCTCCACCTGGCTCGAGAAGCCGTCGATCCCGATCAGGGGGTTCGGCTGCCGCCGGCGCGCCTCCTGCTCGGGCGTGAGCTGCCGCGGCTCCCGGGGCGGCATCTCGCCCCGCATCCGCGCCGCGGACTGGCGGCCGTACTCCAGCGCCCCGCTCGTGCTGCCGATGGAGATGAACAGCTCCGGGTTGCGGAGCCCCATCGTGATGGCGCCGAAGCCGCCCATGGAGAGCCCGGTCATCGCCCGCCCCTCGCGGCGCGCGACGGTCCGGAAGTTCCAGTCGACGTGGCTCACGACGTCCCGGACGACGTGGTCCTCCCAGTTGTTGGACTGCCCGTCCTCGTTCTCGGCCCAGTTGACGTACCAGGAGTTGCCGGCGTCCGGCATGACGACGATGAGGTCGGCGTAGAGGCCGGAGTAGAAGGGCGCCCCGTTGGCCAGCCCCCACGCGGTGTAGTTCTGGGTCAGGCCGTGCAGCAGGTAGAGCACGGGGTAGCGCGCCGTCGACGTCTCGTAGTCGTCCGGCAGCAGGATGTTGTATTTCATCGTCCGGTCGACGGCCGGGCTGAAGAACTCCACCGTCTGGAGCTCCCGCGCCTGGGCGACCGGAACGGCCACCAGAGCCGCGAGCACGAAGGCGACGGCGACGGTCCGCACGAGCTTCGGTTTCAACATGATGCCCTCCGGATCTGCGACCACGACGGCCGATGCACCGCGGCAGTGCGGCAGGCTCCCATCCTTGCCCGCCATTCGTCCCTCGGCTCCGCCGCCGCGGCGCCGCGCAGGTGCGCCAGCCAAGCCTACAGGAGTCCGCTCCGCGGCGGCGGACTCCTGGCGCGAAACCGCTCTCGCGCCGGGAGGGCGGGCTCTGGCCGCCAGCCGGCGGGGCGCGGTATGCTTTCGCGTTGCCGCGACACGGAGGACCCCCGAATGCGACACGCTAGCCCGGCCGGGATTCTGGCCCTGGTGTTCGTCACTGGCCTCGCCGCCGCGCCCACTGGGCTCGCGGCGCAGGAGGAAGGCACCCGGCACGGCGAATGGCCGAGCTACGGCGGCGACCTGGCCCATACGCGCTACTCGCCCCTGGACCAGATCGACGGCGAGAACTTCAACGACCTCGAGGTGGCGTGGACCTTCCGCACCGACAACTTCGGACCGACGCCGGAGTTCTTCCTGCAGTCGACCCCGCTGATGGTGGGCGGCGTCGTCTACACGACGGCCGGCACGCGCCGCGCGGCGGTGGCCCTCGACGCGGCCACCGGCGAGATCCTCTGGTTCCACCGCTACGACGAGGGCGAGCGGGGCGCGGCGGCGCCGCGGCGCCTCTCGGGCCGCGGGCTGACCTACCTCGACGACGGCGCCGACGGCCGGATCTTCTACGTGACGCCGGGCTACCACCTGATCGGCCTGAACGCGGCCACCGGCCGGCGGCTGGCCGACTTCGGGTCCGACGGCATCGTCGACCTGAAGCAGAACCTCGATCAGGAGATCGACCTCGTCACCGGCGAGATCGGACTCCATTCGGCGCCGGTCGCCGTGGGGAACACCATCGTCATCGGGGCCGCCCATCTGCCGGGCGGCGCGCCCCGCTCGATGCGCAACGTCAAGGGCTACATCCGCGGGTTCGATGTCGACAGCGGCGAGCGGAAGTGGATCTTCCACACCATCCCGCAGGGCGACGAGTTCGGCAACGAGACGTGGGAGGGTGATTCCTGGCGCTACACGGGCAACGCCGGCGTGTGGGGCCAGATGACCATCGATCCGGAGCTCGGCATGGTCTACCTGCCGGTCGAGATGCCGACCAACGACTACTACGGCGGGCACCGCCTGGGCGACAACCTCTTCTCGGACAGCCTCGTGGCGCTCGACCTCGAGACCGGCGAGCGGCGCTGGCACTTCCAGATCACCCACCACGACGTCTGGGACTGGGATCTGCCGGCCGGGCCGGTGCTGGCCGACATCACCGTGGACGGGCGCGACATACGGGCCGTCGCGCTGCCGACCAAGCAGTCGTGGCTCTTCGTCTTCGACCGGGAGACGGGCGAGCCGGTCTGGCCGATCGACGAGCAGCCGGTCGCCGCCTCCGACATTCCGGGCGAGATCCTGGCGCCGACCCAGCCGCACCCCACGAAGCCGCCGGCCTTCGACCAGCAGGGCATCGGCCCTGACGACCTGATCGACTTCACGCCGGAGCTCAAGGCCCGCGCGCTGGAGGTGCTCGGCCGCTTCCGCTACGGGCGCTCCATCTATACGCCCCCCTCGGTCGGCACGGCCGACGGGACCTACGGCACCCTGCAGGTGCCGGCGTCCACCGGCGGCGTCAACTGGCCGGGCGGCTCGTTCGACCCCGAGACCGGCATCTTCTACCAGTACTCGAAGTCCGAGGTGACGAACCTCGGCCTGGTCAACGACCCCGAGCGGTCGGACATGAACTTCATCCGCGGGCGCCCCGAGGGGGTGAGCGCCCGGCAGGA
>JAGWAJ010000008.1:32193-32711 GCA_021296475.1 Acidobacteriota bacterium | reverse complement strand
CTCAAGCCCCCCTGGGGCCGCATCAGCGCCATCGACCTGAACGCGGGCGAGATCCTGTGGCAGGTGCCGCACGGCGAGACCGCCGACAACATCCGCAACCACCGCCTGCTGGCGGGCGTCGACATCCCGCGCACCGGCCGGCCGGGGCGCGTCGGGACGCTCGTCACCGGGACCCTGGTGGTCGCCGGCGACGGCGGCACCTTCACGAACGAGGAAGGCATCTCCGGCGCGATGCTCCGGGCTTACGACAAGGCTACCGGCGAGGAGCTCGGCGCGGTCCACATGCCGGCACGGCAGACCGGGTCCCCGATGACCTATCTCGCCGGCGGGCAGCAGTACATCGTGGTCGCCGTGAGCGGCGGCGGCCATGGGGGCGAGCTGATCGCCTATCGCCTGCCATGATCGTCGGAGTTCCCAGAGAGACCTTCCCCGGGGAGCGGCGTGTCGCGCTCGTTCCCGGGGTGCTGCCGGCCCTGGCCAAGGCCTCGCTTGAGGTGCTGGTCGAGACCGGAGCGGGG
>JAGWAJ010000008.1:0-32066 GCA_021296475.1 Acidobacteriota bacterium | reverse complement strand
CTTCGCGACGGTCAGGCCGTCATCGGGTTCTCGGAGCCGCTCGGGGAGCCCGCGGCGGCGCGGGACGTTGCCGAGCGGGGCGCCACCGCGCTCTCGATGGAGCTCATTCCGCGCATCACGCGCGCCCAGAGCATGGACGCCCTGTCGTCGATGGCGACCATCGCCGGCTACAAGGCGGTGCTGCTCGCGGCGAGCGCGCTTCCCCGCATGTTCCCGATGATGATGACGGCGGCCGGCACCATCAAGCCGGCCCGCGTGTTCGTCATCGGGGCCGGGGTGGCGGGGCTGCAGGCGATAGCATCGGCGCGCCGCCTCGGGGCCCGCGTCGAGGCCTACGACGTGCGTCCCGCGGTCAAGGAACAGGTCGAGAGCCTCGGCGCCGCGTTCGTCGAGCTGCCGCTGGAGACCGGCGGCTCGGAGGACGCCGGCGGCTACGCGAAGGCGCAGGACGAGACGTTCCTCGAGCGGCAGCGCGAGACGATGACGCGCGTCGTCGCTGCGAGCGACGTCGTCATCACCACGGCGCTCGTGCCGGGCCGGACGGCCCCGGTCCTGGTGACGGCCGAGATGGTCGCCGGCATGGCCCCCGGCTCGGTGGTGGTCGACCTGGCGGCCGAGCGGGGCGGCAACTGCGCCCTGACGAAGGGCGACGAGGAGGTCGTCTCGGACAACGGCGTCACCGTGCTCGGCCCCACGAACCTGCCGTCGACGGTGCCCTACCACGCGTCGCAGATGTACGCGAAGAACATCTCGACGCTGCTCCTGCACCTGACCCGGGACGGTGCGCTCGTGCTCGACAGCGACGACGAGATCACGGCGGGGACGCTGGTGTCGCGGGGCGGCCAGGTGGTGCATCCGCGCGTCCGGGAGCTGCTCGGAGAGGCCGCCTGACGCCGGGCGGCTCGGCCGAGCGCGCGACCAGAGCGACAGCGGGACGGGGGATCATCGATCGATGGACGCATTCATTCCGCTCCTCACGATCTTCATGCTGGCGGTCTTCGTCGGCTTCGAGATCATCACGAAGGTGCCGCCGCTGCTCCACACGCCGCTCATGTCGGGCAGCAACGCCATCTCGGGCATCACCATCATCGGCGCGCTCCTGTCGGTCGCCTCGCCGAACCGGACGACGATGATCCTCGGCTTCCTCGCGCTGGTGATCGCGACCGTCAACGTAGTGGGCGGCTTCCTGGTCACGAATCGCATGCTCGGCATGTTCCGCAAGAAGGACTAGGAGTCTGCGCCGCAGCAACGTGCCGTTCGAGAGGCGCGCGGCGCGCAGACTCTCAAGGCGCCCGTGAGGGCGCAGGGGCCGCCCGTGGACAGCGTCTTCATCAACCTCATCTACCTCGCGGCCTCGGTTCTCTTCATCCTCGGCATCCGCGGCCTGACGCATCCGCGGACCGCGGTGCGCGGCAACCTGATGGGCGCGGCCGGGATGCTGCTGGCCGTGGTGGCGACGCTGCTCGACCGGCAGATCTTCGGCGCCGCTCCCCAGGCGCTGGCCATGATCCTCGCCGGCGTGGCGCTCGGCGGGGCCATCGGTGCCACGCTGGCCCTGCGCATCGCGATGACCGCGATGCCGGAGATGGTGGCGCTCCTGAATGCCTTCGGCGGCGGCGCGTCGGCCCTGGTGGCGGGCGCGGTGCTGGTGAGCGCAAGCGAGCCGTCGGCCCAGATGACGGTGGCCACCGTCTTCTCGGGCCTCATCGGCTCGGTGACCTTCTGGGGCAGCCTCGTCGCGTTCGACAAGCTGCGCGGCCTGCTGCTGCCCGATGCGCCGGTCGTCTTCCCGGGGCAGCAGCTCCTGAACGGCGCCATCGGACTCGTCGCCCTCGGGCTCGGCGTGATGGTCGTCGCCGAGCCCGGCACGATCGCCTTCTATGGAGGCCTCGTGGCGGTGGCCTCCGTGCTCGGCATCCTGCTGACGATCTCCATCGGCGGGGCCGACATGCCGGTCGCCATCGCACTGCTCAACTCCTACTCCGGGCTGGCCGCGGCGTCGACCGGCTTCGTCCTGGACAACAACATCCTGATCATCACCGGCTCGCTGGTAGGGGCCTCCGGCATCATCCTGACCCGCATCATGTGCAAGGCGATGAACCGCTCGCTGATCAACGTGCTTGTCGGAGCGATCGCCGAAGGGACCAGCTCGAAATCGGACGCCGACGCGGTCTACGCCGGACGCGTCAAGAGCACCTCGGCCGAGGAGGTGGCGATGCTCTTCGACGGGGCGCGCCGCGCGGTGATCGTCCCGGGCTACGGTCTCGCCGTCTCGCAGGCGCAGCACCAGGTGCGGGACCTGGCGAACCTGCTCGAGTCGCGCGGCGTCGAGGTGGAGTACGCCATCCACCCGGTCGCGGGCCGCATGCCCGGCCACATGAACGTCCTCATGGCCGAGGCCGACGTCGACTACGACAAGCTGAAGGAGATGGACGCCATCAACCCGTCGTTCGAGCAGACCGACGTGAGCCTCGTCATCGGCGCCAACGACATCGTCAACCCCGACGCGCGCACCGACCCGGCGAGCCCGATTGCCGGCATGCCGATCCTGAACGTCGACCAGTCGCGAACCGTCGTCGTCATCAAGCGCAGCCTGTCCCCCGGCTTCGCGGGCATCCCCAACCCGCTGTTCGCCGCCGACAACACGCTGATGTTCTTCGGCGACGGGAAGCAGGCCGTGCTCGACCTGATCGCCGCCGTCAAGGATGCCGCGTGATCGATCGGACAGCCTGTCGTGCAGAACGATCCGGCATGTTGCATGGGTGTAGGTGGTGATCCATGCGAACCGATCATCTTTTCGCGCTGCCGTCCGTCTGGTCCGGGGCCTCTCGCGTGCTGGATCTCTTCGCTGTGTTCGACACCTACAATGACAGCCCCAGCGACGCTCTGGCCGATTCGCGGGCGATCTACAGCGACTGGCGCATCATCGGCGAAGAACTCGCCGACGCCATGACGAGAGTGGAACGTGAGCCGCCAACCACAGCCCAGCCGCCAACCACACCCGCCGCCCGCGAAGCCGGCCGACCCTGAGCCCGCACCGCCGCCGAATCGCTCATCCGGGGCCGCCGAGAAGCCGGCCGACGCCGAACCCGCACCGTCCGCGAATCGCTCATCCGGCGCCACCGAGTTCGCCTCGGAGCAGGTCTCCGTCCGCCCAGCGTTCCCAGCACCTCTGCCCCCACCTGGCCTGCTCGCCAAGTACAACGAGGCGTTCCCCGGTTGCGCGGAGCGCATCGTGACGATGACCGAGCGGCAGATCCGGCACCGCCACGCGCTCGAATCGCGCGTTGTCGACGGGAAGCTGGCCGCGGAGCGCACCGGGCAGAAGCTCGCCTTCGCCCTCGTCTTCGCCGCGCTGGTCGTCGGCGGCGGACTGATTGCGTACGACAAGGACAGC
The DNA here is from genome assembly GCA_021296475.1 of Acidobacteriota bacterium. Classification (GTDB taxonomy): domain Bacteria; phylum Acidobacteriota; class Vicinamibacteria; order Vicinamibacterales; family UBA8438; genus JAGWAJ01. The sequence goes on along the minus strand of JAGWAJ010000008.1, from coordinate 28,669 downwards.
GGCGGACTCACTGCGATCATCGGCGCTCTCGCGAGCGTCGTGGCCATCTTCGTCTACGGGCGGCGGAAGGAGGCCGAGGAACGGCGGCAGAAGCGCGCCGACCTCACGTCGCCCCGACTCCGGCTCCCGGACGACGAAGCGACGCCGGAGCCCGCCGCCTCGAGCAGTCAAGCCCCCGGCCGGGAATAGTGGGGCCGTAGCGGCGCCACGCGGTCGCGCTCGCCCATGGACGCCCTGGATCCGCCGAACCCCGCTGCCCCACCCTGCGCGGCATCGTGACCGACGCATGACTATCAGCATAGCTATCGGAACCGCTACAATCGGCGAGCATGAGTCCCATGAGAACCGTTCAGATGACTCTCGACGACAGCCTCGTCGACGCAGTGGACGGCGCGGTGAAGCGACTCGGCACGACGAGATCCGCCTTCACGCGCCGGGCCCTGTCCGATGCATCGATGCGCTGGAACAGCAGCATCGCCGCGGTTACGAGCGCCACCCCGTCGGCAGCGACGAATTCCGTGCCTGGGAGGACGAGCACGCGTGGCCCGACTGATCCGCCGAGGCGACGTGCGCTGGTACCGCTTCGCCCGGCCGGACAAGCAACGGCCGGTTGTCGTGCTGACTCGCGACGCCGCCCTGGAATTCCTGGCGGAGGTCACGGTGGCACCGGTGACGAGCAGGATTCGCGACATCCCCACGGAGGTCGTGCTGACGTCCGACGACGGCCTGCCCAGGACCTGCGCCGCCAACCTGGACCACGTGCAGACGGTGTCCCGCACGAGAGTCGGCTCTCTGATCACGACGCTGCGCGCCGGCCGCATGCGACAGATCGCCGACGCGCTCCGCTTCGCCCTCGACGTCTGAGCACGGACGATGACCCACACCGGGCAACCGCGGCTCGACACCCGCTGCAGAAGCCGCGGCCGCGAAGGGCGATCCGGGAGGCGGTGAACCGCCCGTGGCTCATCGAGGCTGCGCGCCTGCCACCATTCGCGCCCGCGAAGGGCGATCCGGGAGGTGGTGAACGTGCCGGAGCTGCCGGAGGTCGAGCGGGGACGCAGGCTCGCGGAGGCGGTCGCGGTCGGACGGCGCATCGCGCGGGTGTGGTGCGCAGACGACCGCATCGTGCTCGATTCGGCCTCGCCGCGCCGCTGGCGCCGGGCGCTCGAGGGCAGGCGCGTCCGGGCGGCGCGGCGGTGGGGCAAGCAGCTCTGGCTGGAGCTCGATGCGCCGCCGCATCCGCTGTTCCACTTCGGGATGTCCGGCGCCCTGAAGACTCCGGACGCGACGCCCATCCAGCTCAAGTCCGGCCCCCGCGAAGACCGGCCGGTCTGGCCGCCGCGCTACCTGAAGGTCCGGCTGCACCTCGACGACGGCCGAGAACTCGCGATGACGGACGCCCGGCGACTCGGGCGCGCCCTGCTACGCGACGATCCCGAGCACGAGCCGCCGATCGCCCGGCTCGGCTTCGACCCGTTGCTCGCAATGCCGGCGCCGGCGCGCTTCTCGGAGATGCTGCGCGCGCGCCGCGGCATCCTGAAGTCGCTGCTCCTCGACCAGTCGTTCGCCGCCGGCGTCGGCAACTGGATCGCGGACGAAGTGCTCTACCAGGCGGGCATCGATCCCCGCCGAAGGGCATCCTCCCTGACGGACGAGGAGGCGCGGCGCCTGCGCGCCCGGCTCGGCTCCATCGTCAAGCGCGCCGTGGCCGCGAACGCCGACAGCTCACGCTATCCCCGCACGTGGCTCTTCCACCGGCGTTGGGGCAAACGAGGCAACGCCAGGACGGCTCGCGGCGAGCGGATCGAGCACCAGACAATCGGCGGACGCACCGCCGCCTGGGTGCCGTCGGCGCAGCGCTGACCACGCGTCCTGCGGTCCCCGCCCCGCGCGGCGAAACTGACGACCAGCGCCTGCGGGTCTCGCCGGCCGCGCGCTGAGCGGAGGCGGCAGCCTCGTTGGCCCGAGTCCGACGCGCTCCTCCCGAGAGAATCGCCGGCATCCGCCGGAGCGACAAGCGCGGCGGCGTGGAGCCTCAGCGCATGACCCGGATCCGCACTACACTCTGCGGGAAAGACCCGGCGGCAGAACGCAGAACCAGGAGATCGGAAGACCCATGAAGACCACGAAGCATTTCAGGTTCGTTGCGGTGACGATTGGCCTCGTGCTGGGCGGCCTCGCCGTGCCCGCGCAGGCCCAGCAGGCGGAGGACACTTCCTTCCGCGCGGCCGACTTCGACTACGGCGACCGCTTCCGCCTCCCCGACGGGCAGCAGCCGGAGATCTGGAACCCGGCCAAGCGAAAGCTCCTCGAGGGCGGGCCGATGGTCGGCGGCACGGTGCGGGCCACCGATCCCCGCACCTACTGCGCCATGGCGGCGGCCGGCTACGACTTCGTCTGGGTGGAGATGCAGCACGAGGCGATCTCGTGGGAGCAGGTGGCGCGCTTCTGGCGCACCTGCCCGGGTCCGGCCGCGCCCGGCGCCCGCGTCGCCTATGCCGACGAGCGCGAGATCCAGCACGCGACCGACATGGGGGCGGCCGTCATCGTCGTGCCGACCGTCGATTCGGTCGAGGAGGCGCAGGAGGCGGTCAACTGGACCTACTTCCCGCCCCTCGGGCGCCGCAGCGCCGGCGGCGGACAGGGCGCGAGCGAGATCTGGAACGAGGTGCCCGGCGGCTACCGGCAGACGTGGAACGACAACGTCGTGCTGATCCTGATGATCGAGACGCTCGAGGGGGTCGAGCACGCACGGGAGATCGCCCGCATTCCGGGCGTCACCGGGCTGTTCGCGGCGAGCGGCGACCTCGGCAACTTCTCCGGCTTCGGTGAGGGCGACCCGGAGTACGAGGCGCTGATCACCGAGGTGGCGACCGCGGCGAAGGAAGCCGGTATCCACGCCTGCGCGCCGCTCCGCTGGGCCGACCGGCCGGACTTCACCTGCTTCCAGGCAGGCACGGAAGCCGCGAACATCCGCCGCGGGGCGGCGGCCGAGCTCCAGCAGGCGGCGGAGCGCTACGGGAGCACCGGCGGCGGCGGCGCGGGGCGGACGCCGTCCGAGGCGGGCGCGGTCCTCGCCAACCTGACCGCCGAGTGCGGCTCCATCACCTACGAGGCCGACTGTCTCGCCGCGATCGAGAGCGCGGCCGAGGCGGCCGGCGCGATGTCGGCCACGGATCAGGCGCAGATCAGCCGCCGGGTGCGCGAGATCATCGCGGCCAATCCGGGGCAGGCGGCGCGCATCCGCGAGGTCGCAGCGGAAGGTGGCCTCGACGTCCAGTAGACAGCAGGGGAGCTACGAGCGTTCGGCGCCGGGCCGCCGCTCCAACGCGCCGGGGGCGCGTGGCGTGGCCGAGGCGCCGGACAGCTGGTAGGCCTCCGCCATCCAGTCGGTGATGGGCGGCTCCACCTCGTCGCGGTGGCGGACGGGAATGGTGTGCCGCAGCTTGGACTTCGACACCCGGTCGACGCGGCGCACCTGCGGGGCCTCCACCGCGCGGCCGAGGAAGATGCACAGCTCGAGGAAGGTGCGCTTCGGGCGGACGAAGAAGTAGCACGACGTCCGCGCGAACATGATCGACTTGTGTGAGGCGTAGATCCGCTGTTCGCCGAGCTCGGCCGCGGCGTCGCGCAACCGCTCCCAGGCGTCCCGCAGATCCTCCGAGAGGTCGGCGGTCAGCGCCGCTTCCGTCGTCGTCCAGCAGTCGTGGGCCTCGCCCTCCTCGATCCACTGCCCGCAGTGGTAGCACTCGTGGCCGCTCATCGGCCCTCGATTCTACGTCGCGCGCGGCGTTCTGGCCGCCGGGAGCCGGGGCGCGAGCGCGCCCGATGCGGGCAGCGGGCGCGGCGCGAGCCGGCGCTCACGACCCGAACACCCAGGTCCCCCCCGCCACGTAGAAGGCGACGACCGGGATCTCGCCGAGCGTCACCCCGAGCAGGAAGCGGCCGATCGGCATCCGCAAAGTCCCCGCTACGTAACCGATGGCATCGGTCGGGACGAACGGGAAGACCGACCAGCCGACGACGATCGCGAGGCCGCGGCGCCGCATCTGGTCTTCCAGCCACCGGATGCGCGACGCGTGCCGGCGCTCGAACACCTGGGCCAGCCCCAGGAAGTCGAAGAAGTAGTAGATGACGGCGGCCGACGCCACGACGCCGGCGAGCGAGACGGCGAAGACCATCCCGGGACGGTCCGGAAAGAGCAGCGTCCCGACGACGATGAGAACGGTGCTCGGCACCAGCGTGACGGGCCGCACCACGCTCAGCGCGGCGTAGCCGAGCAGGACGAACGGGCCCGATCGCCGCAGCAGGCCCACGAGGTTGGCGGGGTCGATCAACTCGGGCCGCACAGCGTAGAGCGCCGTGAGCCCCGCCGCCACCGCCAGCCAGAAGCCCAGGGCGAGGCGGCGTCCGCCGGACAGGCGCGGTCGCCCGGCGGAGACGCGCGCGCCCGCACGCTCTCCGCCGCGGGCCGGTGGCGGTTGTCGGTCCGGCGAGGCGGCGGCGTCCGGGACACGCGCCCCCGCACGCTCTCTGCCGCGGGCCGCGGCCATCACCGGCGGAGCGGCGGCGGCTCCTCGCCGGCCGGCACGAAGCGCAGGGCGACGCCGTTGTTGCAGTAGCGCTGGCCGGTCGGCGGCGGGCCGTCCTTGAAGACGTGCCCCTGGTGGCCGCCGCACCGCGCGCAGTGATACTCGGTGCGCGGCAGGATCAGCTTGAAGTCGGTCTTCGTGCCGAGACGGCCCGGAATGGCGTCGAAGAAGCTGGGCCAGCCGGTACCGCTCTCGTACTTGGCGGACGACTCGAAGAGCGGCAGGTGGCACGCGGCGCAGACGAACGTCCCCTCGCGCTTCTCGTGATTCAGCTCGCTCGTCCCCGGCGGCTCGGTCGCTTCCTTGAAGAGCACGGCGAAGGACTGCTCCGAGAGCAGCTCCCGCCACTCGCCGGCCGGCGTGTCGAGCTTCTCGACGGCGTTACTCATGGCGCTTCCTTACGGCTGACCTGCTGAAACAAACGCTCGGTCCAGGTTGTTGTCCTGCCCGAATGATCCGCGCTTGGGCGGTGGCGCGACTAGCCCGCCATTCGTCGCCTGACGGCTCCGTTTGGCGACCAGCCAAGCCTACAGGAGTCCGCGCCGTGCCTACGGTGCAGGCTCCTAGTAGCGGAACAGCACCCGCAGCTTGGTGAAGAACGCCCGGTTCGTCGGCTGCAGGGTGCTCGTCGGGAAGTAGCGGTCCCCCGCGAGATCGATCAGGTTCCCTTGCCGGTAGTGATCGTCGTAGCCGGCGTAGAACACCGTCAGCGCGTTGATGCGGTACGTGACGAGCAGGTTCGTCCCGAGCGTCCCGTCGAAGGAATTGTACTCCGTGATGTTCCTGAGCAGCAGGCGGTCCGTGAACGTGAGCGTGCTGAGCGCGCGCACGATCCGCGCGTCGAACACCTGCACGTCTCCGGCCCGCACATCGTGAAAACGGCTGGTGGCGACGTTGACGTCCGTCGTGAACCTCGCGAGCGGGCGGATGGTCGCGGAGAGCTGCACGCTGGTGCCGCGACCGAGGTAGGGGTTCGACCTGTCGTAGAAGATGGCGTCGCCCCAGGCGATTTCGCCGCGAACGGAGAAGAGCCGGCTGGTGCTCGTGTTGGCACTGATCTCGTAGTTGCGCCGATGGAAGTCGATGCCGCCGAAACGCTCGAGGGCCTGGGTCGCGTCCATGGAGGCCCTGATGTTGCGGGCGAAGTCGAAGGCCAGGCCGACCTCGGCCTCCTCGTCCTCGCGGATGCCCTCGTGGGTGAAGCTGAGCTGGTAGCTCGCGCGCGGGCCCCAGTTGATGAGCCAGCTCTCCGGCCACCAGCGGTACCCGAGGGTCGCGCCCGCCATCTGCTGATCGACGCGCTGGACGAATCCGACGTCGGTGCGGAAATCCGGGTCGACCTGCGCTGCGAACGTCGAGGCCACGAGGTTGCGGCTCTCGTGCTGCAACAGCGCTCCCCACATCGGGCCGGACCGCTCCCGGCCGTCCGCGTCGCGATGCTGCGACTGCACGGCGATGAAGTTGAGCCGGCTGGCCCTGCCCAGGCGGAACTGGGCGTCGATGCCGCCGACCCGGCTGTACCCGTCGAGGAACGTGCGGTCCGTGACCACGGCTCCGACGTGCGACTCGGTGTAGAGGTCGTAGCGCGCCCGCCCGATGACGACCCGGGCGCTCTCGTCGTACCCCCGCTCGCCCGGCTCGACCCGCCGGCCCGCGGCTTCGTCGTCGGCAAGCATCACGCCGAGCGTCGTGTTGCCCACCTTGCCGGTCAGCTTCGCTCCGAGATTGGGGTTGACGAGCGTGCGCGTGTGCACGAGGTTGACCGGGGAGGGAATGTTGAAGATCTCCGCCCCTTCGAGAAAGAACGGCCGGAGCTCGGGGAAGAAGAGCGGGAAACGCTGGTTGACCTCGATCTGGGGCAGGTCGGACTCGATCTGCGAGAAATCCGGGTTGAGGGTGAAGTCGGCCGTCAGGTTCGAGGTGATGCCGTACTTGACGTTCAGGCCGGCCTCCGGGTCGGTGCCCCGGTTGACGAGCGCGCCCGTTGCGTCGTCGATCGATTCGTAGCGGATGGCGGTGAACGACGGCAGGAACTCCAGGTTGCGGCTCGTCGACAGGTCCGTCATCCCTTCGAGCACGCCCATCTGCTCCATGAAGCTCCGCACGTCGCGCGACATGGGAGCCCAGACGACGTTCTCCTGGTCCTTGCCCTTGATCTCCCGGACGATCTGGAACCCCCAGCGATGCTCCTCGCCGGGCGGACGCTCGGGATAGCGGAGGCTCTTGAACGGAATGGCCATCTCGGCCGTGTAGCCGTCCTCGACGATCTCGGTGCCGCTGTGGAACAGGGCATCCCACGACCGGTCGGCGATCGGAATCGGGCCGCCCTGCTGCAGGCCGGTGTTGATCACGCCGTCGCCCTGCACGTTGTAGGCATTGAGGTCGAAGTCGTAAGAGCGCTGCTGGTCCAGGAACGTGTCGAGGTAGACGGTGATCAGGTCGTCCTGCCACGCCGTGTCGCGGTCGACGCGGTTGGCCCGCATGATGCCCGGGTCGGAGTAGTGCAGGTAGAAGCCGAAGTAGATGTGATCGCGGTCGTAGGCGATGTACACCTCGGTCTGCTCGGTGGCGGGGGCCCCGTCGAGCGGCGACTGCTGCACGAACTCGGTGAGCATCGCCGCCGTGCGCCACACCTCGTCGTCGAGGCGGCCGTCGACGATGGGCGGCGCGTCCGTTCGGACGGCGCGCACCCGCGGGCGGCCCGTAAGCGCGCCGAAGCCGGCCCCGCCGCCCGCGATCGTCGTCTGGTCGATGCGCGGTCGATCCGGACCGTGGGCGCCCGCTACCGGTGGAGCGGCCGGTGTCTGGGCGCGAGTTGCGGCCGCCCCACTCGTGAAGAGCAGGGCGAGCACGAGCGCTGGCTGAGTACATCGCATGGGCGTTGCCGTCTACGTGGAGGTCCGAATCGTGAGCGGTCGAGGGCGGCGGAGCGCGTTGCGGTTCCCCGCAGTAGGACGCTGCCGGCTCGCCGGCGGTTCCGCGCCGGCCGTTGTCAGCGCTGGCCGCCGCCCGCTACAGTGGTCGCGTGAGCGTCTCCCGCCCCCTGGTGTGATGGGAAGACCGGCGGCCACCACGCGCGCGGCAGCGCTCGCGGCCGGCATCACCGCCGCCGCGAGCGCGGGCGCCGCCACTCTCGCAGAGCAGTTCTCGGCGTCGTACCGGCATCCGGCCATCGAGTATGGCACGGGGTCGAGGACGGACCGGGTCGCGCAACTCCACGCGCGGCTCCGTGCCGGCGCCTCGCTCCGCTTCGATCGGCGACAGGGCTTCCTGCCGGGCGTCCTCGACGCCCTCGACGTGCCGGTCGAGTCGCAAACGCTCGTCTTCTCGAAAACCAGCCTGCAGGCCGGCGCCATCGGCCCCGCCAACCCGCGCGCGATCTACTTCACCGACGACGTCGCGGTGGCCTGGATTCGCGGTTCGCCGGCCATCGAGCTGGCGGCGCTCGATCCGCGGCAGGGCGTCATGTTCTACGCGCTCGTGCAGCGCGCGCCTGCCCGCGGCTTCGAGCGGCCCCGGTCGTGCCTCGAATGCCACGTCTCCGCCGCGACGCTCGGCGTCCCGGGTCTGGCCGTCGGCAGCGCGGTCATCGATCCCGCCGGCGCCCCGTACGCGTCGATCCCGGTCGACCACCGGACCGCGATCGAGTCGCGCTGGGGCGGCTGGTACGTCACCGGGCGGACCGGGGTGGGCCGGCACGTGGGGAACACGGTCGCCCGCGATCCGGACCGGCCGCTGCTCCTGCACGACGACGCCAACTTCAACCTGGCCAGCGTGGCGGGGCGCTTCGATGTCAGCGGCTATCCGACGCCCTACAGCGACATTGCGGCGCTGATGGTGCTGGAGCACCAGACGCACATGACGAACCTCGTGGTCCGCACGGGCTGGGAGTTCCGGGTCGCGGCCCACGAGCGGCGCGCCACGCGGGGGCTGTTCGCCGCGCCGCAGCGCGGAAACGGCGACCCCACGATCGACCGGGCGGTGCGCGACCTGGTCGACTACCTGCTATTCGTAGACGAGGCCCCCCTGACCGACCGCATGGTCGGGACGAGCGGCTTCGCCGAGGTGTTCGAGGCGCGAGGTCCGTTCGACCGGCGGGGGCGGACGCTGCGCGAGATTGCGCTCGATCGGCGGCTGTTCCGCTACCCGTGCAGCTACCTGATCTACAGCGCCGCGTTCGACGCCCTGCCCCAGGACGCGCGGCGGGCCGTCTACCGGCGGATGTGGCAGGTGCTTTCGGGGTCCGACCTGGACCGGAAGTACAGGCGTCTCGGGCGCCGCGAGCGGCAGGACATCGTCGACATCCTGCGCGATACGAAGCCGGACCTCATCCCCTACTTCGGCCGCATGGTTCGCTGACGGCTCCTGACGAGCGGCGGCGCAGGCGACACTTGACGCCATAGCCTAGCGTCAAGTGTTATATTATGAACATTAAGGCGGTAGAGGTGACAGTTGGATAGCGAACGAGGCGGCAGGCGACCGAGACGTCCGGACGGTCCCAACGGCTGGGACTACCTGGACAGCATGGTGAGCACCGTGTTCACTCCGGCGGCGCCAATCAGCGAGGACGAACTCTTCGCCGGTCGCATTCGGGAAGTCCAGAAGGTCATCGACGCTATCAACCAAGTGGGTCAACATGTGGTCATTTACGGAGAGCGAGGCGTCGGCAAAACCTCGCTCGCAAACATTCTGTCGTCGCGGCTGGTGTCGAAGGCTGGGGCCAAGGCACTGTCCCCGCGCGTGAACTGCGATGGCGTGGATTCCTTCGATACCCTCTGGAGGAAGGTGTTCAGCGAGATCGGAGTAACCAAGCCACCGTCGGCCGGGTTCGTTCCATCCGGGCTCGCAACCGGAACGACCGCGACGTACGCCCAGTCGCTGCCGCAGGCTCCCCTCACTCCCGATGCAGTGAGGAGGCATCTCGCCGCCATCGGCAGGGGACGCCTGCTCCTGGTCATTCTGGACGAGTTCGACCGTCTGCCGAACGGGACCCTGCGTGGAGCGATCGCGGACACGATCAAGAGCCTGTCCGATCACGCTGTCCATGCGACGCTGGTGCTCGTCGGCGTGGCCGAAACCGTGAGCGACCTCATCGCCGAGCATCAGTCGATCGAGCGCGCGTTGGCGCAGGTGCTGATGCCCCGCATGGAGAAGCCAGAGCTTCAGCAGATCCTCGATACCGGCATCGGAAGACTCAAGATGACCATGACGCAGCCGGCCAAACACGAGATCGTGTCGCTCTCGCAAGGCCTGCCCCACTACGCGCACCTTCTTGGACTCTACTCGGCGCGCGCAGCTCTGGAAGGGCGTCGACGCGAGATCAAGAAGGCCGACGTCAGGATAGCAATCGACTCGGCCGTCATGAACACCCACCAGAGTCTCGTGGATGCCTATCGCACGGCGGTGTCGAGTCCGCAGTCGGCCAACCTGTACGGAAGAGTGCTGCTGGCGTGCGCCCGTGCTCGCGTCGATGAGTTCGGTTTCTTCGCAGCGTCGGACGTGCGAGAGCCGATGTCGAGCATCATGGGGAAGAGGTACGACATTCCAAGCTACGCCAAGCACTTGAAGCACTTCTGCGATCCCTCTCGAGGACGCGTGTTGCGAATAGAGGGCGGCAAGCGCAAATACCGGTATCGATTCCGGAATCCCCTCATGCCGTCCTTTGTGGTCATGCGAGGCATCATCGACGGGCTCGTCGACTTCGGGTGACCCGGACACGACGGGCTCGCGCCCGACGAGCTTCGTCGGCGATATTGCCACCAGGAGGAGACGATGCACTACCGAGTGCGCGCGCGGTTCCGCGAGCCCATGGCAGCCGCGTTCCGGCGAGCGCTACGGGAAACGATCCCGCGGCAGCAGCCAGACGGTGAGGAGATCGTCGACTCGATGCGACGCGCCGTCGTCACCGGGGACGGCACGGTCGAATGGAGCGAGGCATGCTACTGCCCGACTCCGCTGCAGCACGAGCGGTCGACGGTCTACGACCGCTACTTCGACGACCTCACGACCGAGACCGTCGAGGGCTACGAGACGCACGACGGAGCGCCATTCCTCGCGCACCTCGACCGGCTGGCGGAATCGAACGGCTGAGACCAGCCCAGGACTCGCCGATGCACTTCATGACCGCGCACGCGTTCTCGATCCCGCTTCGCCGGCCGCTCGCCGCTGGGTCCGGCCCGGCCCCGCTCAGCCCGCGTGGTCGCACCGTGGAATCGTCCCGCCTGCAACAGATTGTGGAGCGCGAACGGGCCACCGGGCCGGGCGGGCCGCTTCGAACGGCGCGGCCCCACCGGCGGTGTAGCGTGCGCCTGCTGGCCGCGGCGCTCCTGTGCGCGGCGGGGCCGGCGACCGAGGCGGCCGACGAGGTCGTGCGCGCCTCGCTCGAAGCGCAGGAGACACCGGAGCTGCGGCGGCCGAACTTCTCCGGGTGGTGGACCCTGGATCGCGAGGCGACCACGCTGACGCCCCCTGCGTTCAGCGGTGGGCGGGGCGGGGCCGACATCGACCGCCTGTTCATCACCCACGCCGCCAACGACACCGTGATCGTCGGCCCGGAGACGAACGGGCTGAAGGCGTGGTCCTACACGCCGGGGCGGGAAGGAACGATCCCGGTCGGCCGCGACACGACGATGCGAGCGGCGGCGCGCTGGGACGGCGCGCGTCTCGTCGCCGAAGGCGAGCAGGGCGAAATGCGCATGCACGAAGTGATGAGCCTGAGCGCCGACGGCAGCCGCCTGACCATCGAGGTGACGACCACCACGCCGGACAGCGTGATGACGAACCGACTCGTCTATCGCAAGGACCGGCCGGCGGGCGCCTGTGGAACCTGGGCCATGCCCTGCCGCGACTTCACGGACCAGCAGCGCTGAGCCGCTGCGCGCGCGACCGCCGCATCGCACGGCGCCCGCTCACCACGCGCCGGCGGGCAGGGGGGCCACGTTCGGACCTGCCGCGAGCCTGCTCCGCGGATGGAGGAACCCCGCTCACCTCCCGAGGTCGAGGGCGACGATCCGCTCCCGGTCCCGCGCGTAGAGTGTCGTGCCGACCAGCGTCGGCGCGGTCCACGAGCGAGTGTCGAAGAGCGGCGTCGTCGACACCCGGGTCATGCCGTCGGGGGCGAGGACGGCGAGCGTCAGGTCGCCGTCCTCCTCCAGGATCAGCGTCTTGCCGTCGGCGTGCAGCAGGCTGGCCCGGCTGAAGCCGCGCTCGCGCCACGCGGTCTCGCCCGTCGCCGCGCGCGTCGCCGTCATGATCGCGGTGGCCCCCTGCCCGCTCGTTCCGTAGACGAACTCGCCCAGTCGAATCGGGTTCAGGAAGGTGAAGCGGAGCTGCGGGTCGTACCAGAGCTCCTCCGTGCGCGTCACGCCCCCGTCCGCGACCAGTCGGATGGCCCGGCTGCCGCCGATGTAGCCGGACGAGAGGAACAGGATGTCGTCGGCGTCGCTCCAGAGCGGGATCTGGAAGTTGAAGTCGTTGCCCGCATCGTGCGCGTGCGCCCAGAGGATCTCGCCGGTGTCCGGATCGAGACCGTGCACGGCCTGGCCGGCGAAGACGACCAGGTGCGGTTCGCCGTCGAAGTCGATCAACCCGGGCGGCGCCTCCGACACCAGGAAGCTCCCGCTGCGCCAGACGACGTTCCCGTCGGCCTGGTCGAGCGCCATGACCGCCTGGCCGGGGCCGCCGACCTGGACGATGATCGTGTCGCCGTACGGCAGCGGGCTCGCGCCGTAGCCCGCCTTGATCATCGAGCGGATCAGCAGCGGCGGGGCCCCGAAGTCGCTGACGAAGTCGCGCGACCAGACGACCACGCCGGTCGCGGCGTCGAAGACGTTGAGCTCCTTGTTCGTACCGATGGTGAAGAGCCGGTCCCCCACGAGGAGCGGCGTCGCGTGCGGTCCGGCCCCCTGGCCGAAGTCCTGCACATCGGACGGATAGGCATGTTCCCAGAGGGTCTCACCGGTGGCGGCGTCGAGGGCGATGACCCTCTCGTCCCGGCTCCACGGCCCTTCACCGCCCTCCCCGTAGGCGTCGCGGTACATCGTGAAGAGACGCCCGTCGCCCGCGATGATCGCGCTGTGGCCCGCGCCGAGCGGCCGGCTCCAGAGGACGGGCGGTCCGCCCTCCGGCCACGTCTCGGCGAGTCCGGCCGCCTCGGGCACGAGAAAGTCGCGGCCGGGGCCGCCCCACTGCCGCCACTCGGCCGCGCTCTCGCCCTCCTGGGCGGCAGCGGCGAGCGGCAAGGCGAGGAGGGCGGCGGCGATAGGAAGCGGTCCGAACATCTGGGACTCCTGCCTGCGGGTGGGACTCCGCCTCCGGGCAACGCATCGGACGGCAGCGCGATCTCGGCGTCGTCGAGGGCGTCTGTCTGCGGGTAGGGCTCGGCCTTCGGGAGCGCCTCCGCTTCGACGAGGCCTACTCGTAGTCCCCGGCCGCGAGCGACACGCGGACGACCTCGGCGTCGTTGCGAGCCACGACGTGGCGGTTCGCGAACGCGGGATGCGCCCACAGGACGCCGCGGTCGCCCCAGCGGCCGGAGGCGCCGCCCTGCGTTCGGGTGGTCGGGGCCAGCAGCAGCGTCCGGTCGACCTCTTCGTACCCGGCCCGCGTGAAGCGGGCGATTACGAGCTCGCCCGTCTCGACGACGACGAACCAGCGATCGCCGTTCCGAACCAAGTACGAGTTCGCCCAGCGCTCCTCGGGCACCAGCCGGTCGGTCGACCAGAGCCGCGCGCCGCTCCGCGCGTCGACGCCGCGGAACTCGCCGTAGCTGCTGAGCCCGTAGATGGCGTCGCCCGCGACCACCGGCGTCGAGAGCAGCGTCCGCTGCGGAGGCCGGTCGCTCCGGTTGGGATTGGCGCCGTTCCAGAGGAGGCGCGCCGCCGGCCGGTCGGGGTTCAGGGCCAGCATCAGGCCGCCGTTCTCCCCGTGGGTAACGAGCAGGTAGCGGCCGTGGCGGACCGGGGTCCCGATCGTGTACCCGCTCGGAACCGGGAAGTCGTGCCGCCACCAGACGTCCCCGGTGGCCGGATCGAGCGACGTCACCCCCGCCGGATACCACACGATCAACTGGCGGACCCCGCCGGCGTCGGTCACGATGGGCGACGAGTAGCCCGCTTCGGAGTTCGTGTCGATCGCGCGCCACGCCTCGGTGCCGGTCGCCTTGTCGAAGGCCACCACCATCGCGTCCGGCTCGCCGCCGAGGAGCGCGATCAGGTGGTCGCCCTCGACGAGCGGCGACTGCGAGACGCCGAAGACCGGCACCGTCACGCCGTACTCGGTCGCGGTGTCGACCCGCCAGACGGGGTCTCCCGTCGCGGTGTCGAAGCACGACAGCACCCCGGACGCCCCGAGGATGTAGACCCGATCGCCGTCGACGGTGGGAGTCGCGCGGGGCCCGATGGCGAACTTGTAGTGAATGTTGCGGTAGGCGGCGGGCCACTCCGCCGTCCAGAGCACGGCGCCGCTCTCCTCGTCGAGAGCCAGCAGCCGCTCGTGGCCGTCCATGGTGCGGCTGCCCGGCGTCTCCTGGTAGTCGAGGACGAAGACGCGGCCATCGGCCACCGCCGGCCCGGCGAAACCGCCGCGCACCGGCGTCCGCCACTTCACGATCAGGCCGTCGTCCGCGAAGCGCTCGACGATGCCGGCGTCGCGCCACACGGCGTCCCGGTCGATGCCGCGCCACTGCGGCCAGTCCTCCGCGAAAAGGCCGACCGTCGTCAGCGAGACGACGACGGCGCAGAGGACGGCGGCGGTCCTGCGGCCCGGCGAACGGCGGATGCCGGCTTGCCGTTGCGGTTCCTGCCTGCCGCGGGTCGCGACAGTCATCCCGTCCGGTGAACGGCGGCCGTGCAAGGGTTGCTCCACAACCGGTAGGGCGGAGCGTTGCCGCTCCCCACCGTCCCGCTCGCGAACAGGTCCCCGCCCGGTGCGGCGTCCCGTCATGGCACCGGCTCGTAGTCGGCCGCCGCGAGCGACAGCCGCACTACCTCGGCGTCGTTGCGGGCGATGACGTGGCCGTTCGCGAACGCCGGATGCGCCCAGAGCACGGGGCGGTCATTCCAGCGGCCGGAGGCGCCGCCCTGCGTCCGCGTGGTCGGTGTCAGCAGCAGCGTCCGGTCGATCTCCTCGTAGCCCTCGGGCGTGAAGCGCGCGAGGATCAGGTCACCGGAGTCGTTCACCACGAAGTGGCGGTCGCCGTTGCGCACGAAGTAGGCCGTCGCCCAGCGGTCCTGGGCGTTCATCCGGTCGCTCTGCCAGAGCCGCTCGCCGCTCGTCGCGTCGAGACCGCGCAGCTCGCCGTAGCTCCCGACGCCGTACAGGTAGTCGCCTACGACGATCGGGGTCGAGATGATGGCGTGCAGGGTCTCGGTCTGGTCGGGGAACTCGCTGCGCGCGCGCCCCCGCCACAGCATGCGCGCGTCCGGCCGGTCCGAGTTGAGGGCGAACATCATCGTGCCGTTGAAGAACTGGCTCACCGCGAGGTAGCGCCCGCTCCGGACCGGGGTGGCGATCGACAGCCCGCCGCCCACCTCGAACGGCTGGTTCCAGTAGATCGCGCCGGTCTCCGGATCGAGCGACGTCACGGCCGCGGCGTGCCAGACGATGAGCTGGCGCACGCCGCCCGCCGTGATGACGATCGGCGACGAGTAACCGGGCTCGGAGTCGGAATCGAGCGCCCGCCACGCCTCCGCCCCGGTCGCCTTGTCGAAGGCGACGACCTTCGCGTCGGGCTCGCCGCCGAGCAGCACGATCAGGTGGTCGCCCTCGATCAGCGGCGACTGGGACACGCCGAAGACCGGCACCGTCACCCCGTAGTCGACGGTCGCGTCGATGCGCCAGACGAGGTCGCCGGTCGCGGCATCGAAGCATGACAGCATCCCGGCCGCGCCGAGAATGTAGACCCGGTCGCCGTCGACGAGCGGTGTCGCCCGCGGACCGGTCGCGAACTTGTACTGCTGGTTGCGGTACGCGGCGGGCCACTCCGCGGTCCAGAGCACGGCGCCGGTCTCCTCGTCGAGCGCCAGCAGCCGCTCGTGGCCGTCCATCGTGCGGCTGCCGGGTGTTTCCTGGTAGTCGAGGACGAAGACCCGCCCGCCGGCGACGGCGGGCCCTGCGAAGCCGCCGCGCACGGGCGCGCGCCACTTCACGAGCAGGCCGTCGTCGGCGAAACGCTCGACCAGGCCCGTCTCGTGCCATACGGCGTCCCGGTTCACGCCGCGCCACTGCGGCCAGTCCTCGGCGCCGGGCGCTGCGGCGGCCAGGCAGACGAAGGCGCAGGCGAGGGCGGCGGAGGTGGTTCGGCTCGATCCACGAGGGTCAGGCATCGGCTACTCCACGCTGGTCGGCGCGATGATGTGGCGAGCTGGCCCGGATGCTGTCGCACACGCCGCTTTCGCACGGACGCGGCAACCGGAAGGCCGGGTTCCACGCAGCCCGCGCGATAGTATTGGCGATGGGATTCCAGGTCAACGCCGCGAAGCGTTGCTCGCCAGGCGCGGCGGGCCGGGACGCGGTCCCTCCACGATCAGGCCCGCCCACAGGCCGTCGAGGAACTCCTCCACCGGCACGATCTCCACGCCCTGGTCGTCGCGCCGGCGCCGCGGCTCGTTGCAGACCACCAGCTTCCGGCGCGGCCCAGCGACCGCATCAGCCGGTGCCCGGACCGGGCCGCCCGGCGTGCCGGCTCGGCCCGCGACCGCAAACCAGCCCGTGCCCGGGCGACCCGCGGGCGCGTCCGCCGCCTCGTCCGCGCCGTCCAGCGCGGCCCGCCGGGGCGCGGGTCGGCCGGCGCGGCGGAGTCTGCGCCGTAGAAACGCGCGGACTCCTGAAGGACTGGGTTTGGCGCCGAGCGGAGCCGCAGGCGACGAACGGCGAGCTATCGCTCGGCCGGCTCGATCCGGAACCCGCGTCGGGTCTCGGGGGTCCAGGTGCCCGGCATGACGTAGTCGTCGCGACTCGGCATCCGGATGCGCGGCAGGCTCTCGGCATCCAGCACCGCCTCCTCCGAGATGATGTCGTTCC
Source organism: Acidobacteriota bacterium (assembly GCA_021296475.1). GTDB lineage: Bacteria > Acidobacteriota > Vicinamibacteria > Vicinamibacterales > UBA8438 > JAGWAJ01. The sequence continues at coordinate 12,056 of JAGWAJ010000008.1, read as the reverse complement.
GGTAGAGGATGTACGCGGTCACCGCATACGCCTCGTCGTCGCTCAGGATGCCAGGGCGGTCGTACGGCATGACGCGGCGAATGTAGTCCCAGATGCTCGGCGCGAACGGCCAGTGCCGGATCGGCCAGTAGTTGGTGCGCGTGGTGACGTCGCCGCCGACCAGGGAAATGGACGGCCCCTCCTCGCCGGTCGGGCCGTGGCAGGTCGAGCAGCCCCGGCGCACGAAGACGATCGCCCCCTCTGCCGCGTTGCCGCTTCCGGGCGGAAGTTCGGCCCCGTCCGGACCGATGATGCGGTCCCGCTCTTCCGCCGCCGTCGGCGGCCGGCCGAGACCCGACGGCGAATGCGACTCCTGCCCCGCCGCGGGAGCAGCAGCCACCAGCAATGCCCCGAGGGCGACGCACGCGGCGGCGCTCGCACCGCGCCGCCACGTGCCGACCCGCTCCATGACGCTCTCCGCGCTCCTACGCGTGGACATCGACCACCACGTCGGTCGGCGCCAGCCCGTTGGTCACCTTTCCGTCCGCGGCGACCTTCCAGGGTTGAATCCAGTTGCAGTGGCCGAGCTGGCTCTGGATCGTCCCGTAGAGCTGCCCGCGCGTCAGGCCCCAGTACTCGGCGTACTCGGCCTCGCTCGGCTGGAGCTGGCCCCGCTCGTCGAGGCAGCGCGATTGCAGCACCGTCTCCTCTCCGTTCCAACGCCAGGGGAGGGCGAAGCGGGTGTGGGCCTTCGACAGCGCCGGGCCGACCAGCTCGGCTTGCTGGTAGGTCGTCCCGCCGTCGGTCGACACCTCGACCCGGCTCACCTTGCCGCTGCCCGACCACGCCAGACCGCCGATGACCTGGGTGCCACGGGCTTCGATCCGCTGCCCGCCGGACGGGTGCGTGATGACCGAGCTCGGGCCGAAGTCGTAGCTGTCGCGCTGCGTCTTCGGGTTCGGGGTCAGGAAGCGCGAGTGCTCCTGGAACGACAGGTAGGGCTGATCGACCACCTTGATCCGCTTGAGCCACTTGACGTTGTAGATGCCCTCGAAGCCGGGCACCACCAGGCGCAGCGGATAGCCGTGGTCGGGGCGCACCGGCTCGCCGTTCTGCCCGTAGGCGACGATCACGTCGTCGAGCGACTTGGCGAGCGGCACGCTCTTGGTGTGCCGGCCCCCGTCGGCCGCCTCGGCGATGACCCACGACGCCCCGTTCCGGATCCCGACCTCGTCGAGGAGGACCGAAAGCGGAACGCCGGTCCACTCGCTGCACCCCATCCGGCCGTGCGTCCCGGTGACGGTGGCGGCGTTGGGGTTCGGCCGGTTGCCGACGCACTCCAGGAAGTGGACGCGCGAGACGAACGGCAGGCGCCGCAACTCGTCCATCGTGAAGACGAGCGGCCGCTCGACCAACCCCTCGACCGTCAGCGTGTGCTCGGCCGGGTTGATGTCGGGAATGCCGTAGTAGTGCTGCGTCGTGAAGTGCAGCGAGGTCGGCGTGATGGTGCCGACGAGCTCCGCGAGCGGCGTGCGCGCGCTCGGGCGCTGCGGATTGGGCCGGATGCGCGGCGTCTGGCTGTGGCTGCGGCCCTCGACCTCGCGCGTGGTCGTGACGAAGCGGGAGCGCCGCCCGTAGAGCACGCTCTCGAGGTCGTTATTGTCGACGACGGAAGCCGACGACACCTGGGCCGCCGCCTCCACCGATCCGCCGGCCACCTCCAGCGCCCGCGGCGACGCGACGAGCCCCGCCACGGCCGCGCCCTTCTGCAGAAACCTCCGCCGGCTCGGGTGTTTGCGGCTCATCCTGTCCTCCTCACGATACCGACCTGCGCGGCTCGCGCCGCCTCAGAATATGGCCAAAGCGTTGAGCGGAGAGCCCGTTCCATTCTCCACCGCGAGCGGCGCCGCGATCAGCGTGAACTCCCAGCGGTTCAGCGACGACGCCGTCTCGGCCAGCGCCTCCAGATCCTGGTTGTCGAACAGGTCGACACCCATCGCGACGATCGTCACCAGATGCACCGGCAGGGCGACGTCCTCGACCAGCGAGGGCACGACATCGAGGGCGGCGTCGCTGCCGGCGAAGGAGACGTCGCGCGCCTTGATCCATGGGAGCGTCTGGGCGTGCAGGCCCGCCGCGTTCTCCGAGATGTTCCATGGGCCCATCTCCGCCCGGCGCGCCCAGCGGCCGGTGCGGATGAAGATCGCGTCGCCGGGCCGCACCGTCACGCCGGCCATCTCTTCGAAGGCGTCGAGATCCTCCTGGTAGATCGGGGTCCCGGGCTCCAGGAAGGGCACGCCCTTCAGAAGCGGGATGTCGAAGAGGATGCCGCGCGTCACGATGCCGCCCTGCAGGTTGTCGATCGAGGCGTTCGTGCAGCCCTCCTCGACGATCGTGTCCTGCGAAACGCCGTTGTACATCTGCCCCTTGTAGAGGATGTGGCACAGCGAGTCGATGTGGCTGTGCGAGTAGCCGTGGTAGCTGACGGTGTAGTTGTCGCTCACGCCGCCGAAGAAGCTCGGCTCGGCCGACGAGTCGGGCACCCCGAGCATGCTGTGGCCGAACGGCAGCGGGACGTCGTCCGCCTCTTCCTTGAGGACGCGGTGGGCGAGCGACACCGTGATGCCCTCGGTCGCGAGCGCCAGCGCCTCCAGCCGCTTCTCCGGCGTGATCAGGTTGGCCGCCCCGAGCTCGTCCTCCGGACCCCAGCGCCCCCAGTTCGACAGGTCCTCCATCATCTGCTCGATGTCGGCCTGCACGAGCTCCCGCGACGCCGGCGTCACCTCAGGGGGCACGTACTCCGGGGCCGCCTCCTCCATCGCCTCGTCCGGAGCGGCCGGGGCGCAGGCCGCGATCGCCGCGACGAGAACGAACAGCCCGCCGCGCGCGAGAAGTCGCACTGTCATCACCTACCTCCGTGGACGGTGCCCGGGCGGACGCAAGAGGCGGCAGCCGACCGACGCCCCCCACCGCGCCCAGCGCTGCGCACAACATACCAGCCGCGAACGCGCCGCCACAAGCGCGCGTCTAGAACACGGAACGATGCTCCAGCTCCGTTCGCGTGCGCTGCAGGTCCGGAATGGCATCGTCGACGAGGACGGTGTGCAGGGTGCGGTTGGCGAGGTGGATCTCGCGAATCAGCCGCGGATACCACTGCAACTGGGGCAGCAGCCTCCCTTGCGGGTCGTAGTAGCGGCCCTCGCCGGAGGTCTCCAGCGGAGGCAGCACCGTCCGCATCAGCTCGTTCAGCCGGCCGATCCTGTGCTCCAGGATCTCCAGGAGCGGCGTGCCCTCGACGATGTTCAGCACCATGTCGAGATCGAGGGACTCGAAGTTCTGGCTCTCGAAGGCCGCCTGGACGACGCTGCCACGGTAAAGATAGTAGAGCTCGCCGATGCCGCTGAGAAGAATGGCGGGCGTCTCCCCCCGCTCGATCGCATCGACCGCCTGCAGGTGCTTCTCGAGGGTAGCGGCCTCCTGATCCAGGTGCCGGGCGAGGGCCTCGAACTCCGCGATCAGGCTGTCGTGGTACTTCAGGCCGATCTCGCGGGCTCGCAGCCGCTCCTGGTAGTCCGAGAACACGAACGCCAGATACACACCGAGGAAGACGACCACGAACTCCAGCGCCAGATCGCGTACCCCGCGCACGCTCACCCTGCGGGCCACCCGGAAGATGCGCATCGACCGCTGTCTCCTGGGCCTAGGGTAACAGCGGCGCCATCGGGAGGACGACGACGATCGAGAAACCCCAGCGGCTGGCGTTGTCCAGGTAACGCTCGCCGCCGATGACGTCGCCGGCACGCGGCAGGCCCGACGCGACGTAGTCGAGCGAGCCCTCGATCTCGACGTGCTTCAACCAGTTGCTCTCCGGCAGCCGGTGGAACGGCAGGAAGGCGGTGTCGAGCTCGAAGTTCAGCTTGTGGGTGTAGACGCTGGTGTCGGTCGGCCGCTCGGCGGGGCTGAACTTGTCGACGACGTCGAAGTGGCTCTCCACCCACCCGCCGGTCTGCTCGGCGGTCAGCCAGTCGAGGTTCAGCTCGAACTCGAACTCGATGCCGTTGTCGCGTATGGCGGCCCCGCCCAGCCCGCGGGACGTCGCTCCCGTAAACGGATGGACGTCCGTCTCGCCCCACGGAACGAGGATGGTCTCCAGCGTGAAGCCGACCCGCGGCAGCTCCGTCGGGATACCGAGGGCGAGGATCAGCTCGAAGACCGACTCGCGCGCCTGCCGCGCAGATGCCCCGACGCCCGTCCCGGCAGCGCCCACCTCCTGGACCCGGGCCCGGTTCCCGAGGTTCTCGAACGTGACGGTCGGCTCTACCTTGAAGTCCGGCGCGCAGAGGACGCGGCAGCCGTCCTCGCCGTCGCCCTGCGCCCCGGCCGGCAGCGGCGCCGCCAGCAGCAGCAGGACGGCAGTCGCGCCCGCTGCGGCGCACGCACGAGCGGCGGCCCCCCGGGCGACGTACGCCCGCTGCCGACGTGCCGCCGGCCGGGCGTCCGATGCCCGCCGCCGAGAGGTCGGGGTGCCGCCGGCAGCGGGGCCGCGGGCCGTCATCACGCCGTGCAGTTATACACTGGGCGTCGATGAGCGCCTCCCCGACCATCGCGCGCGCGACGCGGGCGATGGCCTGGGGTGCCGCCGATCCGCCGGAGTCGGTCGGCGCCCCACCGCCGCGGGCGCGGACCGCGGCGCGTCGGGGGAGGCTGGCGGGGGTGGCGCTGCTGGGCGCCGCCGCTGCCGCCGCCTGCTCCCCATCCCCTCCGCCGCCCGCCGCGGCCGATTTCCCCGCCCCCTTCACCGGTTCCGCGGCCTGCCGCGACTGCCACCTCGAGATTCACGACCGCTGGCGCGAGACCCTGATGGCGAACGTGCTGATCGACCCGCGGGAGCGGCCCGACGCGATCCTGGGCGACTTCGCGACACCGCATCCGCTCGTCACGTTCGGACCTGACGACGTGACCTACACCTACGGCAGCAAGTGGAAGCAGCGCTACTTCACCCGCCGGGGCGACGACCTGTTCGTCCTCCCGGCCCAGTGGGACGTCCAGAACCGGGAGTGGCGCCGCTACGGGGCGCGGCCCGGTACCGAGTGGTGGGTCGAGCACTACCCCGCGGACCAGATGCAGCGCCCCACGGGACCGCTCTGCGACGGCTGCCACTCGGTGAACTACGACGTGCGAACCAAGACCGTCACCGAGTGGAACGTCGGCTGCGAGGCGTGCCACGGCGCCGGCCGCGAGCACGTGCTCGACCCGGTGGCGGACACCGTGGTGAACCCCGCGAAGCTCGACCCCGTCCGCGGCAACGACGTCTGCATCCAGTGCCACTCGCAGGGGATGCCGCTCGCGAACCCGATCGAGGGCCGCCACTTCGACTGGCCGGTGGGCTACCGCCCCGGCGCCCGGCTGAGCGACGTCTGGGAGCTCGACCCGCCCCATCTGGGCGAGGAGACCTTCACACACTGGCCGGAGGGGTCGGCCCACAAGAACCGGATGCAGGGGAACGACTACGTGCAGAGCCAGATGTACGTGAAGGGCGTCACCTGCTGGGATTGCCACGACGTCCACGGGACGGAGCACGAGGCCGACCTGCTGGCGCCGGGCGACGCGGTCTGCACGGCGTGCCACCAGCCGCAGCTCCAGCCTGGACCGGCCGGCGACCTGGAGCATCACACCCGGCACGCGGCGGACAGCACGGGGAGCTCGTGCATCGCCTGCCACATGCCGCAAGTCGCCCGCACCGTCGGCGACGTCAACGTGCGCAGCCACACGTTCCGCTTCGTCACGCCGGCCGACACGGAACGCTACGGGGTGCCCAACGCCTGCACGTCGTGTCACACGGACGAGACCGACGCATGGGCCGCGCAAGCCCTCCGCGCGTGGCCCCACGTCTCGCCGTGGCGGGTGGCGCCGTAGCCGGCGCCGGGCGAACGCGCGAGGACTGGGCACGCACGGACGAGAGCATGGCCGATTGGACCCAGCCCCTCCACCCGCTCGTGGTCCACCTGCCGATCGGCCTGCTCGTGAGCGCGGCCGGCGTCGACCTCGCCGGGCTCGCGGCGCCGGCGAGCCCCGCGCTGCGCCGCGCGGCGATCGGTCTTTACGTTGCCGGGGCAGCAACGCTCGTGGCGGCCTATCTCACCGGACGCGCCGATGCAGGGGCGTTGCGCATCCCGGGGCCGGCGCACACCGTCGTCGACGAGCACTGGACGTGGGCTTGGCGGACGACGGTCTTCTTCTGCGCGCTGGCCGCGGGACGGCTGGCCCTGGTGCTGGCCTCGCCGTCGACAGGGCACCGGGTGCCGGTGCGGCTACTGCTGGCGGCGGCCGGCGTGCTCGGCCTGACGCTGCTGTTCCAGACCGCCGAACGGGGCGGCCGCCTCGTCTACGAGCACGGGGTCGGCGTGGCCGCCCCGCGTGCACGGTAACCCCGGCGCTCCCGACGCGCCCGCAGGGCGCGCGCTCAGCGCCCTTCGGCCTCCAGCTTGCGGGCGCCGGCGAGGATGCCCTCCATTGCGTAGTTCCCTTCGTGGCAGGCGTACTCGTAGACGGCGTCGCCCGGGGCCGACTTCTTGAGCGGGATCATCACCGTCCAGGGCTGCACCCAGGTCTCCGGGTCGTCGTAGGTCACGACGTACTCGACGGTGTCGGCGTCGACGCGGGTGAAACGCTCGGTGACCCGCGAGTGCCGCGAGGCGCCGTACAGGCTGGCGGTGCTCGAGTAGTTGGCGGTCTCGACCACCAGCGAATCGCCCTCCCAGCGGCCGCGCGAATCGCCGTGCCACTGCCGGATCGTCTCGTCGAGAGACGGCCGCTGATCCACGGGAATCACGCGCGCATCGTGGATCAGCTCCTGCAGGACGACGACGTGGTCCGGCGTCTGCAGAATCTGGAAGTAGCTGTTGTAGCCGGCCAGCAGGTTCGGCGCGCCGAACGTGATGCAGCGCTCGTTGAGAGGCAGGCTCTCGGGCCCCGCCGGATGGCCGGGCGCCCCCGCGCGCGCCGCGAAGCGCGCCAGCGCGGCCTCCGTCATCGGCGGCAGGCGGCCGTCCGGCGGATCGACGATGAGGGACGTCCGGGCGTCGAGCTCGCGCTCGACCAGCCAGAAGGAGTTGTAGTTGCCGGTGCCGGCGTCGAACTCCTGGAAGTTCGGGTCGTCGAGCAACTGCTGCACGAGCAGGTCACCCAGGAGGTTGCCCGCCTGCTCGCTGTCGCGCAACTCGGCCGCGCGCGCCCGGAGCTCCGCCAGCTCCTCCTCCGTCAGCGCGTCCTTGCCGGCGAACGCCTCGGGCCGCTCCAGCGGTGTCGCGGTGTTGTTCGACCAGATGCCCTGCAGGTCCGGCTGTCCGTCGGCGGTGCGGGGCGCGGTCCAGGCCGCTTCCTGCGCAGCAGCGGGCACGGGGAGCACGAGGCCCCACCCTGCAGCGACAACGAGGACAACGAGCAGCGGGATCGTCGCGGCCGCGGCCATCGCGGTCGCCGGGCGGCGAGAAGTCGTGCGGTTCCTGCGGTTCATCGGTTCCTCCCGGACCACGCCGGCATCGACGCCGGGCTCCTGTGTCACTATTGTCCCCGAGAATGGATCGTGCCGCACCGGAGCGCGGCCGACCACCACTCGTCGCCGGGCGCCGCGCCCGGCAGCGCCGTCGGCCGGACCGGTCGACGCAGCAGCCAAGGAGCGCGCACCATGTCACGCACCCGTCTCGTACTCGCGACGTCGCTGGCCTGCGCCGCGGCGCTCGCGGCCGCTCCGGGCGGTGCCGCAGCCCAGGACCGCCCCCTCAGCCCGGCCGGCCACTCGGCGACCCAGGTCGCCGGGACGACGTTCGACGCACAGTACGGCAGCCTGCACGGGCCGTGGCTCGACGTCTACTACGGCCGCCCGATCAAGCGGGGCCGCGACCTGTTCGGCCTCCCCGACTGGGCGGAGGCACTCAACGACGGCGCTCCCGTCTGGCGCGCCGGCGCCAACCAGACGACGCGCCTCGTCACCGAGGTTCCGCTCGTCTTCGGCGGGACGCGCGTCGAGCCGGGGGAGTACACGCTGTTCATCGACCTCTCCGACCAAGCCTGGACGTTCATCGTCTCCGCTTGGCCGGCGCAGCGCAACTACGACTTCGAGAACACAGACGCCCTGTTCGGAGCCTTCGACTACACCGACGACCGCGACGTGCTGCGGATGCCGATGGAGCTGGCCACCCTGCCGGTCTCGTTCGACCAGCTCTCGTGGCAGTTCGTCGACATGACGGCGACCGGCGGCCGGCTGGCCCTGCTGTGGGGCAGCCGGATGGCGTCGGTCGCGTTCACCGTGCCCGAGTAGGCGGGCCTGGAGGACGCCCGCGGGCTCCGGCGAGCCCGTCCGGAGCCGTCGCCGCCGCGACTGCGGCCGGCAGCCCTCGTCCCTACTGGGCCGGGGCCACCCACGGCTGGCCGATCAGGTAGCGCGGGTCGGCGTCCGCCTTCGGCACCAGCTTCACGGTGCGCCCGTGCTGGTTGTCCGCCCCGAAGAGGTTGCCGTCGGAGTCGACGGCGAACGAGTGCATCTCCCGGAAGCGGCCCGGACCCTCGGTGTCCAGCTCGAAGGTGTACTGCGGGTTGCCGTTCAGGTCGAGCTTGATGACTCGCGGACCCGACTCGGCGAGGTCGGTCACCCAGACTTCGTAGCCGCTCACGATGACGTCGAGCGGCAGCGCGAACCCCGGCCAGACCGCGATGGGGGCGATGTTCGGGTGGTACCACACCGCGGCCCGCGTCGTCTCGTTGAAGACCTGGATCCGGCGGTTGTTGCGGTCGGCCACGAAGATCCGCCCGTCCGGCCCGACAGCGAGCGAATGCACGACGTTGAACTCGCCGCGACCGTCGCCGGCCTCTCCGAACTCCGTCAGGTAGTTCCCGTCCGCGTCGAGGATCATGACGCGAGCGTTGCCGAATCCATCGGCGACCAGGATCCGCCCGTCCGGCATGAACGCCACGTCCTGGGGCTGGTTGAAATGGGTCTCGTCGTCCCCGCTGACGCCCGGCTCTCCGAGCGTCATCAGCAGCTCGCTGCCGTCGTTCGAGAAGACGAAGATCGCGTGGCCCGTCTCGTGGACCACCCAGACGCGCCGGTCGGGGTCGTAGGGGCTGATCCGGATCCGGTGCGGGCCGGGCCCGTCCGCCCCCTCGAACAGGTGGTCCCACTGGTCCCACTTCTCGATCAGGTTGCCATCGCCGTCAACGACGAAGATGACGTTTTGCCAGGTGCGGCCCTCGCCCCGCAGTGCGTTGATGCCGATGGAGCCGACGAAGCCCTCGAAGCCGTCGGGCACGGGATCCGGCAGCCGGGTCTCCCCGCGCTGCAGGATGAAGATGCGGTCCGGCGATTCCGGGAAGACGCCGGAGTTGCCGCCGAACGCGAAGCCCTCGGCCGCGAACGGCTTGAGCCACCCTTCGACCGCTTCGTACTGGCTCGGTCCGACCGGCCCGAAGTCCTGAAGCGAGGCCGGGGCGGCGAACAGGCCGCCGGCCACCACAACCGCGAGAGCAAGCAAAGATGCGCGCATGGTCACCTCCGGCCAATCATCGTACATCGACGGCGCGGCGCTCGCCATCCCGGCTACGATCTCGCGGACCGGGCGCGGCCGGCCGGGGAGCGGGCGGGCCGGGGCGGTCGGCGTGAGAAGCGACACGCTACCGGGGAATCGACAAGGCGATGAGGAACGGATGACCTGCAGACACCCGACCCACCTGGCCCGCGCCGTGCTCGCCGCCGCGACGCTCGCAGGGCTGCTTGCGCCGGGCAGCCTGGCCGCGCAGCCGGCAGCGACCGACGGCGACGGTGCGCATCGCGGCTACCTCGCCGCACGTCTGGCCGGCGGCGACCTGGAAGTCCTCGACGCGCGGAACGCCGACGGCCGCTTCGTGCCGGCGTCGGTGCTGAAAGTCGCCACGGTCGCGGCGGCGCTCGAGCACCTCGGCCCCGACTACCGCTGGGTCACGCGCCTGACGTCGGTCGCGCCGGTCGACGGCCCGCTCCTCGACGGAGATCTGGTCATCGAAGCGGGCGCGGATCCGACCTGGGGGCGGGACGGCGAAGAGGATGCGCCCGGGACCCTCGCCCGGCAGGTCCGCGAACGCGGCCTGACGCGCATCGCCGGCGACCTCGTGGTCGACGCCGGCCGCTTCCCCGGACGCCTGCATCCTCTCGATCGCGGCATCGGCGATCTCGCCTATCGGCACGGGACACCGCCGGCGGCACTGGCGATCGACGAGGCGACGATCACCGTCCGCGCCGCGCCGGGTGCCTCGGTCGGCGCCCCGGCCAGGATCGAGGCTCCCGCCGGGGTCGAGCTGATCAACCGCACCGCGACCGTGGGCCCAGACCGCCACGGCGCCGGCACCCTCGACTTCCTCGCTCTCTGGGGCACCGATACGCTGCTGGTCCGGGGGGAGTACCCCATCAGCGAACCGTCCTTCGTCGTGCCCGCCAGCGACCCCGACCCGGTGCGACGCGCCGGGCTCCGCCTCCGGGACGCGCTGGCCGAAGCCGGCGTGCAGGTCGACGGCGCGGTGCGGCTTCGGACCGAGCGGCCCGCCGCATCCGGGAGCGCCGCGTCGGGTTCCGCCACCGTGCTGGCGGAGCTGCGCTCGCCGCCGCTCGGGAGCCTGCTGCCGGATCTCCTCACCGACAGCCACAACTGGTACGCCGACATGCTGGCCCTGACCATCGGTCTCGAGGTGGCCGGCACGGGCCGCTTCGACGACGGGGTCGGCGTCGTCTCCGAGTTCGTGAGCGGCCTCGTGGACGGCGCCGCGACGCCGGTGCCGACGCTGGACGAGGTCTGGCTGGAGGACGGCTCCGGCCTCTCCCCCGCCAACCTCGTGACCCCGTCGGCGGTGGTCCGCCTGCTCGCCCATGCGGCGTCGCGCCCCTGGGGCGGAGCGCTGATCGACGCGCTGGCCACCCCGGGAGAGGGCACCCTGAGGTCCTGGCCGCGCCTGCCGCCTGTCGCCGCCAAGACGGGGACGCTGCGCCACACGGTGGCCCTCGCGGGCGTCCTCCGTCCGCGGTCCGCGACCCCGGTCTTCTTCTGCTACTTCGTCAACCACCGTCCGGGACCGCCCGCCCCGGCCCGCCGGGAGATCTCTGCGGCGCTGCGGGAATGGAGCGGGAGGATTGTGTCCGAAGAGTGACGAATCAGGCGACAAGCCTGACGCTTTTGCACATGGTCGAACCAGGACGATCCGGGTGGGCATGGTGCTGTTCGCGCTGCTGGCGGTCGGGCCCGCCGCAGCAACCGCTCAGCAAAGCGGCCTCGCCGGGGTGGTGACCGACAACACCGGGGGCGTCCTGCCCGGGGTGACGGTCGAGGCGTCGGGCCCGACGCTTCCCGGCGGCCCGAGCCTGGCCGTCACCGACGGGGGACGGAGCCTTCGCCCTGTCGCTCGCGCCAGGCGCCTACCGTGTCACGTTCACGCTGCCGGGCTTCGAGCGGCTGGAGCGCGAGGTCGAGCTGGCCGATGCGGCCACCGCGACCCTCGACGTCAGCCCTCGAGCGCGGTGGCCTCTTCGAGGAGGTGACGGTCGCGGTGACCGGAACCGCCATCGAGGCCCCCGCCATCAACATGCCCCACGCGGTCACGGTGGTCAGCCGGGACACGCTGGAGCAGCAGGGCTCGACGCAGCTCGTCGACCTCTTCCGCAATCTCAGCGTCAGCCACGGGGTGGTCGGCGAGCGCAACAGTTGGTACAACTCCAACCAGCCGGCGACCTCACGGAGAACGTCGCGAGGCGAGATTCCGCCCTGGGTCAACGTCGAGCAGGCCTACGACGGCTTCACGCACGACCCCAAGGGCCGCCGTCTCAAGATGTCGCTGACCTACCGCTTCGGAGGGCGATCCGGGTGGCTCGGAACCCGGTCGAAGGCGGTGGGGGCGCGGGGCTCAAGCTATGCGGGGAGCGTAGTCCAGTTCCGCCAGCCGCCCCGTAGCCAAGGCCGGGGACGCGTTGTCCCACACGCGTCGCGCGGTCACTCGCTTGAGGTCCGGTGCGGCGTAGACGAAGCGTTCGTCGTACTGCCGATACAGCGCCCCGAAGA
>JAGWAJ010000150.1:1400-3019 GCA_021296475.1 Acidobacteriota bacterium | reverse complement strand
GGTCGAGCGGGCAGTGGACTGGGCGCAGCAGAACCGGCGCTCCCTGGTCACCATCATCGCGGCAACGGTCGGGGTCGCGCTGCTGCTCGGGGCTTTCCTGGTGAACCGCGGGAACCGCAAGGAGGCGGCGCGGACCCGGCTCGGTGTTCTCACCGCCGAAATTCAACGGGTGACCGGGGGACCCGAAGCCCAACGGGGTCCCTGCGAAGCCTCGCTTTCCGAACTGCAGCGCCTGGCGGAGAGTGAAGGCAACTCGCTCGAAGGCAGAACCGCTCGCTACTACGCCGGGGTTTGCCAACGCGCGCTGGGGGATTATGAAGAGGCGGCGGCGAGCTTCGAGCAGGTTCGGGGCCGGAACGACCTCCTGGCGGAACTCGCCACCCTCAGCCTGGCCGGCGTCCAACGAACTTCCGGCAAGGGGGAGGAGGCCGCTCTCGCCTACCGGAGTCTGCTCGACGGGAGCGGTGACCTGCCGCTCGATCCGGTTCTCTACGAGCTTGGAATGCTCGAGGAGGAACAGGGGAGGCCGGAAGCGGCAGTCGCGCTCTACGAGAGGATCGTCGAGGAGTACCCCGCCTCCGCCTTTCGGGATCTCGCCGAGACCCGGAAAGAGCGACTCCCTGATACGTCGCGCTGACCTCCTCCTTCGGTTCGCCACCCGGCGGCCCAACCCGGGGAGCCGGGACCATTGGAGTCTGAAAGCGTGTCCGAGATGACCACCGGCGGCGTAGCGCCGCCGCCCCCGCCGCCGGGACCGCGCCGGCGCAGCGGTTCGGGGTGCCTGCTCACGGGAATGCTGTTGCTCGCGGCGGTCCTCGTCCTCGGATTCCTTGGGTTGGCTGCCTTCCTGTTCATCGGCGAAGGGCCGACCGTGCCCGAGGGAAGCATCCTGCTGGTCGGAACGGAAGGGGAATACCCGGAGACGCTGCAGTACGCCCCGTTCCTTTTCGCCGACGCCGGGCCGAGTTTCAGTGAACTGGTCCAGGGCCTCTCCGCCGCCGCCTCCGATCCACGCATTGCCGGGCGGACCCGCCTCGGGTGGGCGCGGGCGCGCGAACTACGCGACGGGGTCCTCCGGTTTCGAGAGGCGGGAAAACGGGTGACCGCGTCGCTCGAATACGCGGGCCTCATGGACTACTACCTGGCGAGCGCCGCCGACCGGATTCATATGCATCCGCGGGGGCAGCTGGGTCTCTACGGGGTCTCGATGGAGGTGATGTTCTTCGCCGGGCTCTTCGAGAAACTGGGGATCGAGGCACAGTTCGAGGCGATCGGTCCCTACAAGACCGCGCCGGAAGCCTTCACCGCCTCGGGCATGAGTCCCGAGCACCGGGACCAACTGGAGTCGCTCGGCGAGGAGTTCCGGTCCGGGGCTGCCGAGGCGGTCGCGGAAAGCCGCGGACTGACCCAGGGCGATGCGGACCGGCTGCTCTCGGACGGCCCCTACACCGCCAGCCGCGCGCTGGAAGAGGGACTGGTGGATGCTCTGAGCTACCTGGACGAGATCGAGGAAGACGTCGGGGATGAAGAGCTGGTGGACATCGGCGACTACGTCGGCTCGCTTCGCCGAGGCGCTCCGCGCGCGGCGGTGCGCGTCGCGGTCATTCATGTGGACGGCG
>JAGWAJ010000150.1:493-1349 GCA_021296475.1 Acidobacteriota bacterium | reverse complement strand
CGCTCACCTGGGCGGAGGAAGAAGCGTCGGTGGATGCGGTGGTGCTCAGGGTTTCGAGTCCCGGTGGGAGCGATTCCGCCTCGGACACGATCTGGAGGGCCGCCGAGCGGGTCCGCGCCGTCAAGCCGCTGGTTGCGTCTTTCGGCGATGTGGCGGCATCCGGCGGCTACTGGGTCTCGACGGCGGCGCGCCGGGTGGTGGCGGAACCGCTTTCCATCACGGGTTCCATCGGGGTCTATGTCGGCAAATTCAACATCGGAGAGTTGCTTGACAAGGTCGGGATCGCGGCGGATCTGGTCACGGCCGGCGGCCGGCCGAACTGGCTGAGTCCCTCGCGGCCACTCGACGAGCAGGATCTCGAGCGGCTCCGCGAAGGCGCCGCCGAGATCTACGGAGTCTTCCTGGAGCGGGTGGCCGCGGCGCGAAACATGACGACCACAGAGGTGGATGCGATCGGGCAGGGACGGGTCTTCACCGGCGGGCAGGCGCTTGCGGCCGGCCTCGTGGACCAGGCGGGAGGCATCGAGGATGCGGTCCGGCTGGCGGCGTCCGAGGCCGGCTTCCCGGACGATGCGACCATCGAGTGGGTCTCGCTGCCGGAGCCGCCGACTCTTGCTGAGGCGATCGAAGCCGAGTTCCGTTCGGGCGGCCTGCGGGAACGCCTGCCGCTGCTCGACGCGGCGCTCGAGGGCACGCGCATGGCGCTGCTGCCGTTCGTGCCCGAGTTCCGCTGAGGGATTCCGCGGAATCGCCTCCCCGGTTCAGAGACCGCGGAGATAGGCGGCTCCGCCGAGCTGCGCTACGGCATCCTGGATCTCGCCGGTCCGGCGAATCACGTACTCCGAGGGGTTCGCCG
>JAGWAJ010000150.1:0-377 GCA_021296475.1 Acidobacteriota bacterium | reverse complement strand
AGATAGACCTCCAGGATGCGACGCTTGGGCCACAGGAGCTCGATTGCGACCGTGAAGTACGCCTCGAGGCCCTTCCGGATCAGGCTCTGACCCGGCCAGAGGTAGAGGTTCTTGGCTACCTGTTGCGAGATCGTGCTCGCCCCCCGGAGGCGCCCACCGCGCCGGTTCCGCTTCAGCGCCTTGCCGATCTCATCAAGATCGAACCCGAAGTGTCCCGGGAACTTCTGGTCTTCGGCCGCCACCGCCGCGATGGGGAGGTGCGCCGAGATGCGGTCCCACGGCACCCACTGGTAGTGAACGGGCTGCTCGCTCACGATGCGCTCCCGGAGCATGAAGGCCGTGGTCGGGAGCGGAATCCAGCGCCACGGGAGCACGAG
>JAGWAJ010000007.1:1867-46616 GCA_021296475.1 Acidobacteriota bacterium | reverse complement strand
TTCTCGGCGGGCGGCGTCCGGGGACTCTCGCTGCTCGACTGGTACGTCGTGCGGATGTACCTGCGGTGGGTCTCGATGGCGGTGGTGGGCCTGCTCGGGATCTTCTACATCTCGACGTTCATCGACCTCGCCGACAAGCTGTTCAAGGGTGAGACCAGCATGTCTCAGCTACTGGAGTACTTCTGGTTCGCGACGCCGCAGTTCTTCTACTTCGTCCTGCCGATCTCGGCGCTCCTGGCAACGCTCGTCACGATCGGCGCGCTCACCCGCTCGAGCGAGCTCACGGTGATGAAGGCGTGCGGGATCAGCCTCGCGCGGGCGGCGCTTCCGATGTTCGCCCTGAGCCTGGTCGTCTCTTCGCGCTCGAGGAGGGCGTGCTCGGCCAGGCGAATCGCCGCGCCGAGGCGCTCCGGTACGAGATCCGAACCGGATCGCCGCCCCCGTCCGGTCTGCTCAACCGGCGCTGGATCGCCGGGGCGGGCAACACGCTCTATCACACCCGGTACGTCGACCACGAACGGGACGCCATCGACGGCCTGTCGGTGTACGAGCTCGAGGACGGCCCGTGGCGCATCCACCGGCGCACGTACGCCGCGCGAGCGACGTTCACCGACGAGTGGGAGGGCAATGGCGTCTGGACGCGCCGCTTCCCGGGTTCCGGCGCCGCGGGCGGGGCTCCCACCTTCACGTCCGCCGACGTGCGGGCGCTGCCGTTCGTCGATCCACTGGAGACGTTCCGGACGGAGCAACCCGATCCCGACGTGATGGGCTTCCGGGAGCTCGACCGCTACATCGAGACGTTGCGCGCCCGCGGATTGGACGTGGTCGGTCTCGTGGTGGCGCTGCACCGCAAGGCGTCGTTCCCCTTCGTCTGCTTCGTGCTGACGCTGATCGCCGTGCCGTTCGCGGTGACCACCGGCTCCCGAGGCGCGCTGTACGGTGTCGGGGCCGGCATCGTGCTGGCGTTCTCCTACTGGGTGATCCTCAGCATCTTCGGTGCCATCGGCAGCGCCGGCCTCCTGACGCCGGCCCTCGCCGCCTGGTCGCCCAACGTGCTGTTCGGCGGAACCGCGGCCTACCTCCTCTTGACCGCGCGCACCTGACGCCGCCGAGGCCGCCGCGACGATTCCCTGACCAGGCGGGGCGCGCCCAGCGTGAGCACGCCCGCAGTGCCAGCCGCCGTGTTGGCAGAGTCGACGACCACGAGCAGGCTGTCGACGCCCGCGGTGGGCCGTGGCGGGGCCGGCCCCACCGGAACCAGATCGCCGAGGTCCACGCGCACCGGCGCGGGCGTGACCCCCGCGTGGAACGACCGTCTCCATCGCCAACGACGGCCTGCCTCCCCGGCGCTCCGCAACTGCACCGAGGCACGGAGGGGTCGGCTCGCCGCCGCCTCGAACCGGAGACTGACGCCCGGCGGCGGGCCGGCCTCGAGGCCGTACGCCGCCGACGCGAAGCGGTCCGGGCCCGCCCCGAGGCGAAAGCGGAGGCGAACGTCGTCGCCGACCTGCTCGACGCCCGCTTCGGAGTCGTCGCTCCGCTCGGCTCGCCAGCCTCCCGGCACCGTCAGGGCGTCGATCTCGACCGCGGCGGGCCGCGACTCCGCTACCGGATCCTGCCCCGCTCCCACGTAGATGGGATTGCTGACAATCCACGGCACGGGCGGGGTGCCGGGTGCGCCGTCCAGACCGACCTCGGCACGGTACGCCGCCGGCGCCGCGCCGCCGGGAACCTCGAACCGCAGCGCCGACGCCCGGCTGCGGGCCACGGCGCGCCCCTGGCGGAACAGCACGATCTCCCGGCCGGGCGGCCCCCCCACGCTCACTTCCAGCGCGACCGGCTCCGTCCCGTCGACCCGCTCCCCCATCTCGATGACCGCTCCCCCGCTCCGCGCGCGATAGCGGAAATGCGCGAGCTCTCCCAACGCATCGATGACCGTGTACAAGCGGCCGGCGCGAACGGCGTCCAGCAGGGCTTCCGCGTCGGCCCGCGGATCGCCGCTCCACGCGCGCCGTAGCTCGACGTGCACGCTGAACGCGCGGAAGAGGGTCTCATAGGTCGGAAACGGAATGCCGAAGCTGCCGATCGGTACGCGTGCATGCGCGTCCGATCCGGCCAGGCCGACGACCCGTCGGCGCGCGGTCTGCAGGTCCCAATGCGACAGCGCCGCCGCGGGCCGATCGAAAACCGCCGCCAGGCTCTCGGGCGGCCGGAACCCGTAGCCGAGAACGGCGGCGGCCAGCGACGTCAGGCTCTCGTCGCGCCACTGGCTGTCGGCGTTCAGCCACTCGACGCCGTCTACCGGCAGCGACCAGTCCCGCCAGGCGAGCTCCGGCTTCGGCGACGCCGGATGGGCGACGATCCCGAGTCCGCCGAGGCGGGCGACGTCCTCGACGACGCCGGCTGCGTCCCCGCCGAGCGGATAGGGTGCCCGCGGCAGGCCGAGGGCCAGGTAGTGCCCGCCGTCCGTGCTGATCTCGACCCCGTCCAGGCACAGCACGCCGGACCGGTAGGCGGGGACCGCCGGCGCACGCGTTCCGTCGCCGTGGTCGGTCAGCACCAGGAAGTCGAGGCCCGCGCGGCTCGCCGCGGCGGCGATCTCGGCGACCGTACCACTGCCGTCCGACTGGACGCTGTGGATGTGAAGGGAGCCTCGCACCACGGCGGGCGCGCTGCCGGGCAACCCTTCGTGGGCGTCGGGGCCGGCCGGCGCCGCGCCGGGCGGGACGATGCGCCAGAGGGCGGCTCCGACCAGAAGCGCCGCGGCCAGTGCAAGGCGGCGGACCCGCCGCGCCGGCCGAGGCGCCAGGCGACCGGCGGATGGAATCAGAGGCCGGCGGCGGAGCGGAGACCAGCCGCCTTGTCGGTCCGTTCCCACGTGAACTCCGGCTCGCTCCGGCCGAAATGCCCGAACGCGGCGGTCTTCCGGTAGATCGGACGTCGCAGATCGAGCGCCTCGATAATCCCCTTGGGGGTCATCGGGAAGTGCTCCCGCACCAGACCCCCGATCGTCGATTCGTCGATCCGTCCCGTTCCGAAGGTCTCGATGAGGACCGAAACCGGATCCGCCACCCCGATGGCGTACGCGAGCTGGACCTGCACGCGCTCCGCGAGGCCCGCCGCGACGCAGTTCTTCGCGATGTACCGCGCCATGTACGACGCCGACCGGTCGACCTTGGTCGGGTCCTTGCCGGAGAACGCGCCCCCTCCATGGGGG
The DNA here is from genome assembly GCA_021296475.1 of Acidobacteriota bacterium. Classification (GTDB taxonomy): domain Bacteria; phylum Acidobacteriota; class Vicinamibacteria; order Vicinamibacterales; family UBA8438; genus JAGWAJ01. The sequence goes on along the minus strand of JAGWAJ010000007.1, from coordinate 43,399 downwards.
GCCATGCCGCCGTAGGTGTCGACGATGATCTTGCGCCCGGTCACGCCCGAGTCGCCGTGCGGACCGCCGGTCACGAAGCGCCCCGTCGGGTTGACGAAGATCCGCGTGCGATCGTCCATCAGCGCGGCGGGCACGACCGGCTCGATTACCTGGGCGCGCACGTCGTCTCGAATCTGCTCGATGGAGACGTCCTCGCTGTGCTGACTCGATACCACCACCGCGTCGATGCGCAGCGGGCGATCGCCCTCGTACTCGACCGTGACCTGGGATTTTCCGTCGGGTCGCAGGTAGTCCAGCGTCCCGGCGCGGCGGGTCTCCGACAGGGCTCGGACCAGCCGGTGGGAGAGCATGATCGGCAGCGGCATCAGCTCGTCGGTCTCGGAGCAGGCGTAGCCGAACATCAGGCCCTGGTCACCCGCCCCACCGGGATCGACGCCGAGCGCGATGTCCGGAGACTGCCCGTGCAAGGCCGAGATCACGGCGCAGGTATCCGCGTCGAAACCGTATTTCGCCCGCGTATACCCCACCTCGCGAACCGCGGCGCGGGCGACGTCGCTGAAGTTGGCGCGGCAGGTGGTGGTGATCTCGCCGGCGAGCGCGATGAGTCCCGTCGTCAGCAGCGTCTCGCACGCGACCCGGCCCCCGGAGTCCTGCTCGAGAACGGCATCGAGAATCGCGTCCGAGACCTGGTCCGCGATCTTGTCCGGATGTCCCTCGGTGACCGATTCGGAGGTGAAGACGTATCGCCCTGTCCGGCGCATGTGGCTCCTTCCTTCCAGACGGCTTCGTGCGTGGTCCAACCGCGCAGCCTAGCACAAACGGCGCCGCCGACGGGCAGTCGACGGGTTGCGCGCCCCCCCGCGCCCCGGCGGGAACCCGCCCGGACCCCGCGCAACGGCCGCCGGCCGCTCCCCGGCCTTCAGGCTCGAGGGTGGCAGGCCTCGTAGACCGCCTTGAGCCGCGCTTCGAGCACGTGCGTGTAGATCTGGGTCGTCGACAGGTCCGCGTGACCCAGGAGAGTCTGGATCGAGCGGAGGTCGGCCCCGCGCTCGAGCAGGTGCGTCGCGAACGAATGGCGCAGGACGTGCGGGCTGGTCTCGCGCGGGAGCCCGGCCCGCAGCGCGTGCTTCTTCAGCATCTTCCAGGCGCCGACGCGGCTCAGCCGGCCCCCGCCGCGCGCATTGACGAAGAGCCACGTCGAAGAACGGCCGGAGAGCAGCCGCGGGCGGGCGGTCGCAGCGTACTCCCGCACCCAGCGCACGGCGACCTCCCCCACGGGCACCAGCCGTTCCTTCGAGCCCTTGCCCACGCAGGTCAGGCAGCCGGCCGCCAGACGCAGGTCTCCCAATCGCAGCGCCACGAGCTCCGACACGCGCAATCCCGAGGCGTACAGCACTTCGAGCAGCGCGCGGTCTCGCAGGCCCACCGGCGTGTCGCTGTCCGGCTGCTCGAGGAGCCGATCGACCTCCTCCGCCGACAGGCAGCGCGGCAGGTCCGGCCAGGAGCGCGGGGCCCGCAACTCGTCGGCGGGGTTGGCGCTCAGCCGCCCGTCGGTCACCAGGAACCGGTACAGCCCGCGGATGCACGCCACGCTTCGCGCAACGGAGCGCGGAGAACGGCCGGACGCCATCCCGCGGCGCACGAACCCCTCGAGATCGCGCCGGGCAAGCTCGTCGAGACTCTTGCCGGCGCCGTCGGCGAAGCGGACCAGGTCCGCAACGTCGCGCGCGTAGCTCTCCACCGTATGGTCGGCCAGGCGGCGGACGACGCGCAGATCCTCGATGTAGCTGTCCGCCAGGGCGGAGTTGCGATCGCCGGCGCTCACACCCGACTTATCGGCATGTCGCTCCCGTCCCTGCGCGGGCTTCGCCCGTAGCCGCTAATCGCTGCGGTACAACGAGTTGCGGGCACGGCCGGAGATTGCGCCGCTGTTCGGACCGGTTGTATACTGCGGGTTGCGCCGCCGGTCGCCCGAGTCCGACGGCGTCGCTGAACCGACCCATTCCAGAGGGACGACGTGATGGCTCTACGATTTCACTGGCCGATTGCGACCAGCAGCGCGCTTGTCGCGCTGGCGCTGTTGACGACCCTCCCTGCGTCAGCGTCGGGGTCGTCCGAGGCAACCGTGGCGCAGGACGACCGACTCGCTGCGCAGTTCACCGAGTACGTCGGCGCGCAGCAGGCCCTCGCCGCCGACGACGAGAACGCCGCCCGCGCGGCGCTGGAGCGACTGCTCGCCGTCGCGGACGACGTGACGCGGCCCCTCGTGCAGGCCGTCGCGCGCGCAGGCGACATCGAGACGATGCGGGAGCGCTTCAAGCCGCTGTCGGAATTTCTGGCCGCGCTGGATCTGCCTCAGGGCTACGCCCGCGCCTACTGCCCCATGTATGACGGGGGGTCGAACTGGGTTCAGCTCGACGGACCGGTTCGCAACCCGTACTACGGCTCGCAGATGCTCACCTGCGGGGTGGTCGACGCGGCGCCGGGAGCCCACATGGACCACTCCCCCCGCCACGGCGGCACGGTGTTCATGGCTCCGGACGGTTTCCACCACATCGAGGGCGCCTACCCCGAGCCGGGGGTGTTCCGCATCTACGCGACGGACAACTTCCGGGAGCCGGTGGACGTGACCCTGTGGATGGGCCGCGCCGTCCTCGAGGAGGAGTACGACGAAGCGACGGACGAATTCCGGGAGGTCACGGCGTTCGCGATGCTGCCCGCCCCGGGCGGGGCCTACCTCGAGGCCGAGGTCGGAGACCTTTCGACGCCGGCCGAGATCACGGCCAAGCTGCAACTGGAGGAGGACTTCCCCGAGGACCGCTTCGACTTCATCTTCGCCGGCTTCTCGGGCGACCCGCCGCGCGAGACGCTGACCCTCGACCGACCCAGCGTCCCGGCCGCTCTCCCGCTGGCCGAGCGCATCCGCCCGCGGATCCCGGAGCGGACGAGCGACATCGTCACAGGCATCCAGGCGCGCGACGAGGAGATCATCGATCTCGTGGCGCGCGGGGCGTTCACGGAGATCTTCATTCCGGCCCTGCAGGCCAAGGAGCTCGCCCTTGCCCTGCACGAGCGCGCGGAGGCCCTCCCGGCACGCGCCCGGAACGACGTGCGGATCGCGGTCCGGAGCCTCGTGCGCGCGGCGTGGCTGCTCGACTGGTACGGCGACCTCGGAAACAAGCAACAGGTCGACGGCGCGTACGACGTCTTCGGCTCCGCGGTGGCGGATATTTCGCGCATCTACGCGGGGGCGGGCGCCCCCTGAGCGAGCGGGTTGGGTGGGCACGTCGGGTTGAGGCGGAAGAGAGGCACAGCGATGCGGCGATTCAAATGGAGTGTTGTCGTCCTCGCGGTCGGATTCGTGGCCACGTCGGGTCCGGTTACCGACAGCCACACGCCAATCGCTTCGCGGTGGAACTACAAGGAACACCTGTTCCCGGTCTTCCGCGACAACTGCGGCGCCTGCCACCGGACGGACGGCATCGCGCCGATGTCGCTCATGACCTACCGCGAGGCGTTCCCGTGGTCGCAGTCGATCCGCGAGGAGGTGCTGGGTCTGCGGATGCCGCCCTGGAAGGCCGAGGACGGCTTCGGCGACTTCCGGAACGGACACTCCCTGCCCGCGCACGAGATGGACATGATTCTCGAGTGGTCGAGCGGCGGCTACCCGCAAGGCCCGCGGACCCTGGAGCTTCCCGCCGTCGCGGGTCCGGACGGCTGGGAACTCGGCCCCCCCGCGCTCGCGCTGCAGATGGCCGATCCGTTCGTCCTCGACGCCGGCACGAGCGAGACCGTGCGCTACTTCGTGCTGCCGACCGACAACTCGGATGCCCTCCGCATCGCCGGCGTCGACATCCTGCCGGAGGCAGGCGCCGTGGTGCGCGGGGCGATGGTCTACTTCGACGCCGAGGGTACCGCCAGACAGCTCGACGAGGCCGATGACGGACCCGGCTTCGCGACCCCGGACGCCAGCGTCTTCCCGGTCGGGCCTCCCGTCGCCGTGTGGTCCCCGGGCCAGCAGCCGATCGTCCAGGAAGACGTTGCACGCACCCTGCCGGCGGGTGCGGATGTCGTGCTGCGCGTCCACTACAAGAAGACGTGGATCACGGAGGGCCAGGACTTCCGCGACCGTACGGCGGTCGGTCTCTACGCGGCCGAGGGCGACGTCGCCGGCATCGAGTCGCTCGTTGCAGCCTCGCCGGCGGCCCTCGAGGGGCAGGAGGTTTCCTTCACCCACACCCTCGACGAGGACGCTCGACTGCTGGCGCTGTTCCCGGAGATCGATGTCGAGGCCACGGACGTGCGGGTGGTTGCGACGACGCCGGACGGCACGGAGATCCCCATGCTCTTCCTGCGGGAGCCGAACGCCGCGTGGCCGACCCGCTACTGGTTCGACACGGCGATCGACGTGCCGCAGGGCACCGAGCTGACCGTGGCGGCGCTGCTGCCCCCGGCCGCGGAGCACACGCCGTCCGTTTCGCTGCTCGGCATCGACAGCGCCCCGCCGATACGGCTGCTGGTCGACTACGCGCCCGCGGCGGCGCCGGCGAACGACGACTGACTCGCGGAGCCCCCCCGGGCGTCACGAGGAATCGGCGGATCGACGCCTGGGGCGGCGCTTCGGACGCCGGTCGTTCATCAGCCCGTCCACGCTCAGGAGTTCCGCGTTCAGCACCGCGCCCCCTGCGGCGCCCCGGACCGTCTCGTGGCCGAGGGCCACGAACTTGCAGTCGAGTACCGGGCATCGACGGAGGTGCCCGATCAGTACCGCCATCCCACCCTCGCGGTCGAGGTCGAGACGCGGCTGCGGGCGCCCCGGCTCGTCGAGGTAGACGAGCGGGCGCCGCGGTGCGCTCGGCAGGCGCTCCGCCTGTGGCCGGCCGCTGAACCCGGTGAACGCGGCGCGCACGTCGTCCAGCGAGGGCTGCGTCTCGAAGGCCACCGACACCAGGGCGGTGTGTCCGTGGACCACCGGCACCCGCGTCGCCTGGGCGCTGACCGCTACCGGGTGCGGCTCGACCGTCCCCCTCTTGAGCGAACCGAGGACCTTGCGCGTCTCTGACTCCAGCCGCTCTTCCTCGCCCTGGATGCACGGCAGGACGTTGCCGACGATGTCGAGCGACGCCACACCCGGATAGCCCGCACCCGAGACCGCCTGCAGCGTCGACACGGTCACGGAGCGGAGGCCGAATCGCCGGAGGGGCGCCAGGGCCATCGCCAGGACGACCGTCGAGCCGTTTGCGCCGGCCACGATGCGGCCGGGCCAGCGGCGGCCTTTCGCCTGTCGGTCGAGCAGCGCCAGGTGCTCCGGGTTGATCTCGGGAACGAGCAGCGGCACGTCGTCGTCCATGCGGTGGTTCCGCGCGTTGCTGACCACGACGTGCCCCGCTGCCGCGAAGGCGGCCTCCACATCGCCGGCCACCCCGGCGTCCAGGCCCGAGAAGACCAGGCGCGGCGCACCTCGCGGTTCGCACCGCTGCAGCTCGAGCCCGGCGACCGCCGGCGGCTGCGGCGACGGCAGGCGCCACGACACGGCATCTCCGTATCGCCTGCCGGCCATCGGGTCGCTGCCCGCCACCCAGGCGAGTTCGAACCACGGATGGTCGACGAGGGCCGCGACGAAGGATTGGCCGACGGATTCGGTGGCCCCGAGAATCCCGACGTCGAGGCGGCTTCCGATCATCCCGTCAGGTTCCGGAAGGGACCGCCGCGTCGGTGGGTGGGAAGAACTCGTCGTGCACGGCGCGCACGGCGCGGTCGACGTGCTCGGCCCCGATGACGCAGGCCACCTTCATCTCCGAGGAGCTGATGCAGTCGATGTTGATGCCCTCGCGCGCCAGCACCGAGAACATCCGGGCGGCCAGCCCGGGCGTCGAGGCGAGCCGCGACCCGACGATCGAGATCTTGGCGACCTCGCGCTCGATCAATCCCTCGGCCGCCACCCCGTCCGCCTTCCAGCGGGCGATGAGCTTCTCGGCTCCCCCGGCGTACTCGGCGTCGAGCACGAACGTGATCCGCCCCCGCCCCTCCGAGCTGGCACTCTGAATGATCAGCCGGACGCTGATGTCGTCGGCGGCCAGATCCTGGAACACGTGGGCCGCCATGCCGGGCCGGTCCGGAACGTCGAGCAAGGTCACCTTCGCGATCTTCTTGTCGCTGCTGACGCCCACGACCGCCGCCTGCTCCATCACCATGTTCTCGCTCCCGACAATCCACGTCCCGTCGCGCGTATGGAAGCTGGATCGCACGTGAATGGGAATGCCGTACGCCATGCAGACCTCTGCGGCCCGCGGGTGCAGCACCTTCGCGCCGCTCGAGGCCATCTCGATCGCTTCCTCGTAGCTGATGGCCGGCCACCGTCGCGCATGGGGAACGAGGTTCGGATCGGCCGACAGCACCCCGTCGACGTCCGTGCAGATCTCGCAGACCTGCGCCGAGAGCGCGGCGGCGACCGCGGCGCCGGTGATGTCGCTCCCTCCCCGTCCGAGCGTCGTCACCTCGTGCTCGTCCGTCACGCCCTGGAAGCCGGTGATGATCGCCACCCGCCGCCGGTCGAGCTCGCCCAGGATCCGCCGCGTGTCGATGGATTCGATGCGCGCGATGTTGAAGGCGGCGTCCGTGCGAATCCCGCACTGGCCGGCGGTCAGCGAGATCGCCGCGACCCCCTTGTCCTGCAGCGCGAGGCCGAGCAGCGACACCGACACCTGCTCGCCGGTAGCCAGGAGCAGGTCCATCTCCCGACCCTGCGGCCGGGCGGCCACCTCGTGGGCAAGCGCCACGAGACCGTCGGTCGTCTTCCCCATGGCCGAGAGCACGACGACGAGGCGCGGGTTGTCCGGCAGGCACGCCGCGACGCGATCGGCGATCGCTCGAATCCGCTCCGGCGTGGCCACGGAGGTCCCGCCGTACTTCTGCACGGCGATGGCGCGGTTCCCGGCGCTCATCGCTCCGCTCCGGCCGGCGCGGGCCGCGGTCCGGCCGCCTCGCGGCCGAGCTGCACGTTGATCTGGTGCAGGAAGAGGCCGACGTCGGTGACGATACCGGCCGTCTGCGACGAGCCGCGATCCGCCAGCTTCGTCACCACGGCGGGATTGATGTCGACGCAGACGACGCGCACCGACGAGGGCAGCATGTTCCCGACCCCGATGCTGTGCAGCATGGTCGAGAGCATCACCACCATGCGGGCGTCCTGGAGGGCGGCCGCGTAGCGCTCCTGCGCCACCAGCAGGTCCATCTCCGTGTCCGGCAACGGTCCGTCGTCCCGGATGCTCCCCGCGAGCACGAAGTCGACGCCGTGGCGGATCGCCTCGTACATGATTCCCGACCGGATCACTCCGGCGGCCACGGCGGCGCGCAGCCCCCCGGCGCGGTTGATCGCGTTGATGGCCCGCATGTGGTTGCGGTGCCCCTCCGCCACCGCGACCCCGGCGTCGAGATCGATGCCGAGCGACGTGCCGAACAGGGCGCGCTCGACATCGTGCACCGCCAGGGCGTTACCGGCCAGCAGCGCGTCGACGAAGCCCCGCCGGATGAGATCGGCGAAGTACTCGCCGCCGCCGCTGTGGACCACCACCGGACCCGCGACGAACACGATCCGACCTCCCGCCGCCTTCACCTCGCGCATCATCGCGAGGACCTTGCGCACGCTGACCTCGACGCGGCGCTCGGTCGACACGTCGTTCGTCATGAACGCGAAGCCGAGACGGTCGCGCTCGCGGAACTCCGGGGAGACGCGGATGCCCTCGACGCCGCACACGACCTGGTCGCCGGATCGGACATCGCGCAGCTTGCGGCAGACTGCTCCCTCGGCGGTCACCACGATCACCGCATCCATGCGCTGCCGGCCGACCTCCGCCCAGCGCCCGCCGTGGCGCACGTAGGTGCGGTGATTCGTGGTCGAGTAGAAGTCGTCCGGCACGCACGCCGCTCCGTCGGCGGGCTTCAGCAGCACCTCCTGCGCCGAGACGACGTGGCAGCCGAGCGGGACCAGATCCTCGAGCAGCCGCTGCAGGCGGCGTCCGTCCGGGGCCGCGACCCGCAACGTCAGCCGGGAGAACTCGTCGTTGGTGCGTCCGATGTCGAACCGCAGCACCTCGAACGTCGCGCGGCGTTCGATGACCTTGTCGAAGATGGCGTTCAGCAGTTGCGAGTCGACGAGGTGCCCCTCGGCTTCGACGACCTCGCTGAACTCCGGAAGCGTCTCGACGCCGAGGCCGGAGGTGGTCATCTCAGGCGCCCGCCTCCCGGTGGCGCCGATCCCGTTCCGCCACGAACGCATCGACCTCCGACAGGGAGCGCCCGAGCTGCGCCGGCGAGGGGAGCGTGTCGGCGATCGCTTCCGACGTCTTGTATCCGTTACCGGTGATGCAGATCACCGTCGGCTCGTCGGCGTCGATGACGCCGTCCCGCACGAGCTTCCGCGTGACCGCGATCGTCGTCCCGCCCGCCGGCTCCGTGAAGACGCCCTCCGTGCGGGCCAGCAGGCGGATGCCGTCCAGGATCTCCTCGTCCGTCGCCGCCGCGCCCGAGCCGCCGGTCTCGCGCACCGTCCGGAGCACGTGATAGCCGTCCGCCGGATTGCCGATCGCGATCGACTTGGCAAGGGTGTCCGGCCGCACGGGCTCCGGATGATCGAGGCCTGCTTCGAGCGCATGGATGACCGGCGCGCAGCCGGCGGCCTGCGCCGCGTGGATGCGCGGCAACTCCCCGTCGACGAGGCCGGCGTCTCGCAGCTCGCCGAAGCCGCGTCCGATTCGGGGCAGGAGGGTCCCGCCGGCGACCGGCGAGACGACGTGCCGCGGGAAGCGCCAGCCGAGCTGCTCGACGATCTCGAACCCGCAGGTCTTGGCCCCTTCGGCGTAGTAGCTGCGCAGATTGATGTTGGCGAATCCCCAGCCGTACCGGTCCCCGACCTGCGTGCAGAGGCGGTTGACGTCGTCGTAGGTCCCGTCGATGGCGACCACCTCGGAGCCGAGCACCGCCGAAGCGCGGATCTTGCCGGGCTCGAGCGAGCGGGGGATGAAGACATAAGAGGCCAGCCCGAGCCGCGACGCGTGGGCGGCAACGCTGTTCGCCAGGTTGCCCGTCGAGGCGCAGCCGAACACCCGGAAGCCGAGCTCGACCGCGCGGGTCGCCGCGACCGGAACCACCCGGTCCTTGTACGACAGCGTCGGGTGATTGACGGAATCGTCCTTCACCCACAGCTCGCGAAGTCCGAGCTCCGCCGCGAGTCGATCGGCGCGCAGCAACGGCGTGAAGCCCGATTCGAGGCCGGTCCGAGGGTCGCCGTCGATCGGCAGCAGCTCGCGATAGCGCCACAGGCTCGGCGGCCGCGACGCGATGAGCTCGCGCGTGAGCGTCCGGTGGATGCGGTCCCGGTCGTAGGTGACCTCGAGCGGTCCGAGGCACTGGTCGCAGACGTACAGTGCGCGGGGCGGAAACGGCGCATGACAGACGGAGCACTGCAGACCGGTTACGTAGCTCATGAGCGGCCGCCCTCGCTGGCCAGGATCGGCACCCAGACGGGACGCCGCACGTGGAAGTCGAACGACCCGATCTCGGCGAGCGCCTCGTTCACGACGGCGGAGCTGCACCGCTCGAGCGTGACGACGAACGGCAGTTCCGCCTTCGACCAACCGGGCTCCTGCAGCACGGCGTCGACGTTGACGCCGTGGCGCGAGAAGACCTCCGCGACGGACGCGATGATCCCGGGCCGATCGGCCACGATGAAGCGGGCATAGTGCGGCGCTTCGAACTCGCGCTCGACCCCGTCCGCGGCAGGCGCCGCCGGCCATCCTGCGTGCCCGTCCGCGCCTGCCCTCGCGATCGCTTCCAGGTCCGAGACGACCGAGACGGCCGTCGGGCCGCCTCCCGCCCCGGCTCCCGAGAACGACGCCTCGCCACCGAACGCCCCCTCGACGACCACGACGTTCTGGTTCCCTTCGATCCGGGCGAGGTTGGAGCTGAGCGGCACCAGAGCGGGACGCACGAACGCGAGCACGCGCCGCTCGTCCGCGAGCAACTCCGCGCGCGCCACCTGCCGAATGGTGCATCCCAGACGTCTCGCATAGGCGAAATCGATCGGGTCGATCGCGCGAATCGAGGCGAGCGGGACCGCCTCGACGTCGATCCGCCGCCGCAGCCCCACCAGGGAGAGGATCGCGAGCTTGGCGCGCGCGTCCGCGCCATCGAGGTCTGCGCTCGGATCCGCCTCGGCATACCCGAGCTTCTGCGCCTCGGCGAGCCCCGCCGAGAACGACACCTGCGCGTCGGCCATGCGCGTCAGGATGTAGTTGCAGGTGCCGTTCAGAACGCCCTCGACCCGGACGAGGCGGTCACCGGCGAGCCCTTCCCGCAGACCTCGGATCGCGGGAATGCCTCCGGCCACCGCGGCCTCGAACAGCAGGTGACGCCGCCGCTCGCCGGCCAGGGCCAACAGCCCATCCCCACACTGTGCGATGACCTGCTTGTTCGCGGTGACGACCGACTTGCCGGCCTCGAGCGCGCGCCGGATCCAGCCGGCGGCCGGATCGACGCCGCCGATGAGCTCGACCACCACGTCGGCATCGGAGCTCACGACCCGCTCGAAGTCGTCCGTCCAGACCACGTCCGCCGGCACCCAGTCGACGCGCTTCCGCTCGACGCGGCGATTGGCGATGTGGGTGAGCGCCAGCCCGGCGGAGGTTCGCGTGCACAGAATGCGCGCCACCGACTGCCCGACCGTGCCGAACCCGACGAGCGCGACCTTGAGCAAGACCTGTGTCCCGATCCCGGATCTCAAAGAAAAGGGCCATCATCCGCCGGCAGATGATGGCCCGTGAGAGTCGCTCGACTCGCGCCAGCTACTGCACCCGCCTCCGGCCAGGGTCGGACGCGCCGACCGACGCATCGTGACCAGGCGACGGGTGACCGCCCTGCGCTGCCTCAGCGATCGGCCCGAAACGCGTGTACGCAGTAGGAATAGTTATATATTGCGCGTTCGAACCAAGTCAAACGGCCCGCGGAGGCGTGGTGCGGGAACGGGATTCGAGCCGAAGGCACATGTCGACGCCATCGAAATGGAAGGACCTCCCCACGGAGGCGATCAACCCCGCCACGCTCACGATGGATCGGGCGTCGACGGAGGATCTGGTCGGCCTCATGCTCGGCGAGGACCGCAAGGTCGTTGCCGCGGTACAGCGCGAGCGGTCGCGGATAGCCACAGCCGTCGAGCTGCTGACCGGCGCGCTGCGGCGGGGCGGCCGGGTGATCCTCGTGGGAGCAGGCACCAGCGGCCGCCTCGGCGTGCTCGAGGCCGCGGAGATGATCACCACCTTCAGCACGCCGCCGAAGCAGGTGCAGGCGATCATGCCGGGCGGCCGGACCGCCTTCTTCGAGCCGAAGGAGGGCGTGGAAGACCGTTACGAGGAAGGCAGCCGCGCCGTCGCCCGCCTCCGGCCGACGCGCAGGGACGTCCTCATCGGCGTGTCCGCCAGCGGGATGACCCGCTTCGTGCGCGGGGCGCTGACGCGCGCGCGCCGCGGCGGGGCCAAGGTCGTGTTCGTGACCTGTTGGCCCGGAACGGAGCTCCAGACGTTCGTCGACGTCGTCATCGCCCCCGCCGTAGGACCCGAGGTAATCGCCGGCTCGACCCGGCTCAAGGCGGGGACCGCCACCAAGATGGTGCTCAACATGCTGACCACCATCTCCATGGTGCACATCGGCAAGACCTACGGCAACCTGATGGTCGACGTGAAGGCCAACAACGAGAAGGCGCGGTACCGTGCGCGCCGGATCATCGCCATCGTCACCGGGCTCGAGGGCGACGATCCGGAAGACCTGCTGCGCCGGGCCCGATGGAACGTCAAGGCGGCGATCGTGATGCACGCCACCGGAGACAGCTACCCGGCCGCACTCGCCCGGCTCCGACGATCCGACAACGTCGTCCGGTCCGCTCTGGGCCGCGACGTGGAGCCGCGCCTGCGAGAGATGCTCCGCGGCCGGCAGGGGCGGCCCGGATCGCATGCCTGACCTGACCCGCGCGGGCGACATCCTGTCCGCGGGCGTGGCTGACGGCGCCTTCCCGGCCGCGACCGCGGAGGTGGGAACGCGCGACGGCATCGTGTGGACGGCTGCCTACGGCTGTCTCGACCCCGAGATCGGGGACGAAGCTACGGTCGATACGGTGTTCGATCTCGCATCCCTGACCAAGGTCATCGCCACCACGACGCTGGTCATGCGCGCGGTCGACGAGGGGCGGATCGGCCTCGCCGACCGCGTGCGCCGCTGGCTCCCCGCGTGGCGCGGAAGCGACCGCGACGCCGTCACGATCGAGGACCTCCTGACCCACTCGGCCGGCTTGACCGCTCACCTGCCCTTCTACCGCGATCATCGGGGCCGCGCCGAGTTCGAGCACGCTATCTGCACGCTTCCGCTGGAGTGCCCCCCCCGCACCCGGGCCCTGTACAGCGACCTTGGCTTCATGCTGCTCGGCTTCATCCTCGCCGACAGCAATGGGGGACGTCCGCTGGACCGCCAGTTCCGGGCGCTCGGCGAGGAGAGAGACTGGGGCGATCTCCGTTTCCTGCCACCCGCCGACTGGCGCCGCCGGACCGCACCGACGGAATTCGACGCCTGGCGCGGGCGCCTCGCGCGGGGCGAAGTGCACGACGAGAACGCCTGGGCGCTCGGCGGAGTCGCCGGGCACGCCGGCCTCTTCGGCAGCGTTCGCGCGGTCGGCGCGTTCGCCCGCGACATCCTGCGGGGAGGGCACCCCGACGACCCGCTGGTCGCACCGACGACCCTCATCCGCCCGGGTGCCCGGGAGCTCGCGGGCGCTCGGGTGGGACACGATGCTGCCCACCTCCTCGTGCGGTACGCGCATGTCTCCCGAGGCGGTCGGCCACACCGGATTCACCGGCACGTCGCTCTGGTTGGACCCGCGGGCGGGGACCTACGTCGCGCTGCTCACCAACCGCGTCCACCCGACGCGCGCCAACGACAGGATCCTCGCGGTCCGGCCGGCGTTCCACGATGCCGTGCGTTCGCGGGCTGACCGGCGCACGGCAGGAATCGATTCTCACCCCGCTCGCATCAGCGCCCCGGTCCGAGCGGCTCGCCGCGCGGGGAGCCCGATCCGCGTAGGGTCGAGCCCGCGCCCTCGAGCCGATCGCCGAGGCCCGTCCCACCGGAACGCCGCGTCGGGTCGCCGGCGTCCCCGCCGGTGGCTGCGCTCTCGTACGTGAACTCCCATTGGTCGTACCGCCGGCGCCCGTTGTAGGTGCGCAGCGACGCCTCGGTGCTCCGGCTGACCACGCCGATGATGCCGCGCTCGGGGCCGCTCCCGCCGTCGTCCCGGTCGCGGCCTCGGCTCCGATTCGACGAGACGCCGGGGCGGTCGGCGGCCGAGTCCGTCTGCCCGCTGGAGGCAGTCCCTCCAACGCCCCCGCCGAGGCCCGGCGCGGGCCGATCCGACTGGCGCAGGATGCGGAAGTCACCGCCGCCCGTCATCGGGTCCCCGTACTTGCGGCGCAGGTAGCGCTCCTCGACCAGCGTGTCGACATCGCTCGGGAAAGCGCCCGGCTGGCGCCGCTGATAGAGGGCGATCGCTCGTGCATACTGCTCTCCGCGAAAGATCAGCTCGGCCTCCCGCACGCGCCGCGCCTGCTGGCTCCACACCGGCAACGCCATCGACATCAGGAGCCCCAGCAGCGACAGGCTCACGAGCAGCACCGCCATCGCGAAGCCCCCCTCGCCACGGCCCGGTCCGCTGCCGCGAAGGACGCCGGGCAGGCCGTGCGGCCGGGGCCCCGTACTCACCATTCGGCGTACTGCGACCCGTCGAGCGCGGTGCGGTCGGAGCCGCTCCTGACGTCGTAGATGCCGGTGGCCAAGAGGTCGGCCGAATCCAGGGGAGCCGGGACGGTCCGCCAGGTGGCGGAAGAACTCGTGAACGGATCGACGGGTATGGCTCGCACGTACCCGTGCACCACCAGATCGTCGAGCGTGGCCGGATACGCTTCACGGTCGGCATAGAACTGGTCGATGGCATCGCGCATCCGAAAGAGATCCTCCTTCAGCACCGCCTCGCGCGATCGGGTGACGGCCGTCCGGTAGCCGGCCATCGCCAGACTCGCCAGCACGCTGATCAGGGCGATGACGATCGTCAGCTCGATCAGCGTCCAGCCACCCGCGCGTCGAGCATGGATCGGCGTCGTTTCGCCGCTCTCACCAGTCCCGGTAGCGCGTCCCGTCGAGCGCCGTCCCTCGCGCCCGCGTATAGACGTCATAGACGTTGCCGCCCCCCCAGCTCTGCGTGTCCGGATCGTCGTCGTAGGCGCGCAGGCCCCAGTCCGTGCTGCGCGTCAAGGGGTCGATCGGGATGCGGCGCAGGAATCGCAGCCGCTGTCCGTCCGGCGCGTCGACCGGTTCGACACCCGAGACCAGCGTCTCGAGATCGGGCGGATACCCGGCGTTGTCGGGGTCGAGGTCCGTGCCTCCGATGACCCCCAGATCCACGGCGTCCTTGTACCGGTCGATCGCCGTGCGCAGCTCCCGAAGGGCCCGCCGCAACTCGACCTCTCGCTGCCGCTGGACGGTAACCCGGCTCAGGGGCGCGATGGCCGAGGCCAGCACCAGCAGTATGACGGTGACGACGAGCAGCTCCACCAGGGAGTAGCCCCCGCGAGCCCGGAGCCACCTGCGCATCTCTTCGCCTCCACCTTCCGGGCCGGCCCGCGAAGCACGGGGCGGTGACCGGGCGGGCGCCCTCAGCCCTCCTCGCTCCCGGCCCTGCCCTCCGCCCCGTAGTACGTCGCCAGCCCGATCGTGAGCACCTGTGCCGCGTCGTCGCGGTCACCGTCCCGGAGCACGATCTCCTCGATCACGATGAACTCGGCGCCGGTCTCCAGGGCATACACGAATCGGCGCAGGTCGCGGTACTCCCCTTCGAGACGCATCGTCATGCGCAGGCGCCCGAGACGGCTCGCCTCGTCACGCTCGGGCATCATGCTGCGCTGCTCCAGAACGAGTCCGTGCTGCGCCGCGAGCTCCGCCAGGCGCAGCGAGGTTCGGGCCCGTGCGTCAGCCAGATCGAGCGGCAGGACGTCGAGATGGAAGGCCTCGACGGCCTCCGCTGCCTCCGTCGTGCCAGCCAGCGCGGCCTCCGCCGCCGCGAGGCTGCGCCGCGCGTCGTCGCGCGCAACCGCGGCCCGGGCGGCGCGCTGCTCCGCTGCGGCAAGAGCCCTGGACCAGGGGTAGACGACCAGTGCGTAGAGCGCGGCATCCACCGCCAGCGTCGCCGCCACGAGCAGCACCGGCAGACGCTTCTCGGCCAGAACCCTCCGCAGCAACGTCATGGTGCCTGCCCGCTCCCGTCCCTTGCGTCCGCGCCTGCAGGCCGGTACCGACCGGCCAAGCGGGCGCGGTACCTGCCGCCCTCGAGCATCTCCTCCTCGCGCGCCAGCACGTCGGCAAAGACGTCCGTCCCCTCGAGGAGGCCGATGAACTCGTCTATGTCCGCGATCCGACGGCCGATGACGCCGACCACGACCGACACGCCGTCCTCGTCGTGCTCCGGGCGTACCGCGGTCAACATCACGCCCGACGGGAGCGTCCGGTCGATGACGTTGAAGAACTCGGTCCAGGAGAACGTCCGCTGGTCCACAAGCCGATTGGCTTCCGCCACTGCGTCCGCGATCGACTCCACCTCGCCGGCCTCGATCGCCCGCCGCACGCTCGACGTCCGACCCGCGAGCTGTGCCGCCTCGCGCTCCGCCGCCTCCGCGGCGGCGCTCAGCGCCGCCTGCGAACGGGCCACGGCGACGCCGCGGGCGATCCCCGCCGCCAGCAGCGCCAGCGCGGCGACGCCGGCGACGGTCAGCACCAACTGAGCGACCCGCTCGTTGTAGAACGGACGCGTGGCGAGGTTCGTCCTCAGCATCAGCCCGTGGTCGGCGACGGCTTCCGCAGCCCGCCGCGCAGGAGGACGCCCAACGGCGCGGCCAGGGCGTCGAGCGCGGCCCGATCCGCGCCGGTGCGGTCCTTCACGCCGGACTCGAGCACGGCTCCGAGCCACTCGAGATCGCCGCCGCCGAGCCTTTCCTCGATGGCGCGCCGCGACGCGGCCCTTCCCAACCCCGCCGCCTCCAGGTACGGCTCGTTCGCCAGGAGGGCGCGCCCGAACCCGCGCCCGCCGAGCCGGTCCTGGTAGTACATCACCGTCTGGTGCACCAGATCCGCGAGGGTCGCGGCATCGCCCGCGGCGCGGTTGCGGTAGAACACGAGTGCGCCGCCCCGGACGATGGCCAACGTGCTCCCGCCGACCGCGGCCTGCACGAGCATCCAGTCGTCCGCGGCCACGGACGGAACCGCGGCGAGCACCGCGTTGATCAGGTTGAAGCTGGCCAGGTCGACCACCCCCGCATGCGCCCCGGCGGCCGTGCAGACGCGCTCGTACGCCGCCACCACGTCGCGGTGCATGACGGCCACGACCAGCTCGCGCCCCCCATCGCCGATCGCCGCCCCGGGGGTGTACGACACCTGAGCCTCGTCGATATCGAACGGCACCGTCCTGCCCACGCGCCAGCGCACCAGGTCGTCGAGGTCGCCGGCGCGCGACGGCAGCATGTCGAACCGCACGATGGACACCTTCGCCGCGCTGTCCGGAACCACCAGTGCTACGCGCGACGGTCGGCGCGGAAGGCGCGCCAGCACATCCCGGAGCGCCTCCGCCACGCCCGCCGCGTCGGCCACGTTCGTCCCGGTCACGGTCGGCGTCACGTCCCCGGGTCCGAGCTCCGCATGCGCGCGGCCCGTGATCGCCGGCCCGTCGCCGTTCCACGTCACCTGCACGGCGACAATCGCTTCCGCGCTCAGCGCGACTGCCGCCGATGGACCGGGAGTCGAAAGAAGCGCGGCCAGCCGCCCCGCTGCGCTACTCAAACGAACGTCACCTTGTTGATCTCCCGAAGCGTCGTGGTTCCGCACAGCACCTGCTCGACCGCCGACTCCCGGAGGAACCGCATCCCCTCGTCCCGCGCCACCCTCTTGATCTCGGACGTCGAGCGACGGTCGAGGATCATCTCGCGGATGCGGTCGCTCAGGTCCAGGAGCTCGCAGATCGCGGTCCGTCCGCGGTAGCCGGTCCCGCCGCACTCCACGCAGCCGCTCCCCTCGTAGAGCGTGCGACCCGCGACGAGGCCCGGATCGATGGCCGACTCGGCGAGCTGCTGCGCCGGAATCTCGACGGAGCGGCGGCAGTGGGGACAGATCGTGCGCACGAGCCGCTGGGCGAGCACGCAGTTCAGCGCCGAGACGAACTGGTACGCCTCGACCCCCATGTTGAGGAATCGCCCGAGCACGTCGACGACGTTGTTGGCGTGCACCGTCGTGAACACGAGGTGCCCGGTGAGCGCCGACTGAATGGCGATCTGCGCCGTTTCCGGATCCCGGATCTCGCCCACCATGATCTTGTCCGGATCGTGGCGCAGGATGGAGCGGAGCCCGCGCGCGAAGGTGAGTCCCTTGCGCTCGTTGATGGGAATTTGCGTGATCCCCTTCAACTGGTACTCCACCGGATCCTCGATGGTGATGATCTTGTCCTCCGGCGAGTTGATCTCCGACAGCGCCGCGTAGAGCGTGGTCGTCTTTCCGCTCCCGGTCGGCCCGGTCACCAGCACCATCCCGTACGGCTCGGCGATGTAGCGTCGGAAGCGGCGCAGCTCGTCCCCCGCGAAGCCGACGATATCGAGCGTGAGCTCGCTGAACTGCTCGCTGATCGACTGCTTGTCGAGAATGCGAATCACGGCGTCCTCGCCGTGCACGCTGGGCATGATCGACACGCGGAAGTCGACCGTCTTGTCGGGCAGGCGCAGACGGAAGCGACCGTCCTGCGGGACGCGCTTCTCGGCGATGTCGAGCTCCGCCATGACCTTGATGCGCGACAGCACGGCGCCCTGATGCTGGCGGTCGATGGGTTGCATGGCCGCCTGCAGGACGCCGTCGATGCGGTACTTCACGTGCACGGCATCGTCCTGCGTCTCGACATGGATGTCGCTCGCGCGGCGCTGAATCGCCGTGTAGATCATCGAGTTGACCAGTCGGATCACCGGGCTGACATCCGCCGTGAGTCGCTCTACCGTCAGGCTGTCGTCGGCCGGGTCGTCCTCGCGCAACAGTTGCGGGGCGAACCCTTCCGTGGCTTCATCGAGCACCCTCTGCGAGCCCTCGCTGCGCGTCAGGATCGCGGTGATGGCCGACCGGGTGCCCACGGTTGCGGTGATCGGTGCTCCGAGAAGCGACGAGAGCTCGTCGATCCGCGGCAGATCCGTGGGATCCGAGACCGCGACGACGAGCGCCTCCCCCTCCCGCCGGCAGGGCACGAATCCGTAGCGCAGCATCAGGTCGGCCGGAATGGTTCGGAGCAGGTCCTGATCGATCCGAAAGTGCGTCAGGTCGACGTAGGCGAGGCGGTACCGTTCCGCGAGGCGCCGGGCCTGCTCGACCTCGGCCGCCGCGGCCGACGTTGCGTCGGCCCCTGCCCCAGCCTCCTGGGCGTCCGGCCCGGCCCCAGCGATCGCCGGCCCGAGCCGCAACGCCGCCCGATCCGACCCGACCCGGCTCATTGCACGACGCTCCCCAGTTGCAGCAGCGGCCAGTAGAGAGCCAGGAGCAGGGCGGCGATCACCACGCCCATGACTACGAGCAGAACGGGCTCGATGAGCGTCATGAAACGGGTCAGGGTCGTCTCGATCTCCTCGTCGAAGAAATCGGCGGTGCTGTTCAGCATCTCCTGGAGCGCCCCGCTCGACTCGCCGACCTCCACCATGCGCACCGCGACCGGCGGAAACACCCCCCGCGCGGCCATCGAGTCCGCCAGGGCCCGCCCCTCGCGGACCTCGCGCGACACGCTCGCCACCTGCTCCGCCACGTGTCGGTTGCCGATCGACCGCGCGGCCACGTCGAGCGCCCCGACCAGCGGGATCCCGCCCCCGAGGAGCGTCGCCAGGGTCCGGGCGAGCTGCGAAGTGGCGAATTTGCGAGCGAGAGAGCCGACGGCGGGCGCACGCAGGAGTATCCGGTCGAGCAGGGCGCGCCGGCCCGGGCGCGCGAGCCAGCGCCAGAGGACGCCTGCCACGGCGGCGGAGGCCACGAGGATCAGCAGCCAGGACTCGCGCAGGGCGGTCGAGACGCTCGTCAGAATGCGCGTCGCGAGAGGCAGCTCGGCGCCCATGCCGGCATAGAAGTCTCCGAACTCGGGCACCACCTGCAGCACGATGACCGCAACGACGACGAGGGAGAGCAGGAGCAGGATGCCCGGATAGACGAGCGCGGATATCGTCCGGCGACGGACACTGCTGATGACGCGCGCGTAGGCGATGTAGCGCCGCAGCACCTCCTCGAGACCTCCGCTCTTCTCGCCCGCCAGGACGGACGCGGTGTACACGCCCGGGAACAGGTCTCCCTGCACCTCGAAGGCGTCCGACAGCGCCGCCCCGCCCCGCACCCGCTCGTACACATCGTCGAGCACCGCCTTGAGGACAGGGTTCTCGGCTCGCTGGCGGACGATGTCGAGCGACTGGACCAGGGGGATGCCGGCCCGCAGGAGTGCGGCGAGCTCCTGGTTGAAGACGATGAAGTCGCGGGACGCTACCCGCCGGCGGCGGGGAAGCGCGAACGCCGGCAGTCCCGACACGCCCCGCCGCCGAATCGAGAGTACGTAGAGGCCCTTGTCCTCGAGGTTCCGCCGCAGCTTCGCCTCGGTATCGGCGGTGTAGACCCCTTCGACGATCTCGCCAGTGTCGGTGCCGAGTCGGCAGCGAAACTGCATGGTCGCGGCGGTCAACCCTTGGGGCGCGTCGCTCAGCGCGGCTCGACGAACAGGTAGAAGACCCGCACCCCCAGCTCGCGGTTGTCGGTCGAGCGCGGGTTGCGCTCCGCGGGCACGAACGGGCGGTCGACGCTCAGCGTCAACTCGACGACGTCGTCCGAGCCGAGATCGTCGGCACGCAAGTCGTGCCGCAGGAGCGTCGTCCCCCCCGCCTCCAACTCGAACTCCTGAAGGGTGCGCGCGCCGATTGCCAACGACACGCGTTGCCGCTCTCCCCCGACGTCGCTTCGCCCGTCGAGCTCCATCGTGAGCGCCGCGTCCGCCCGCGGATTGCGGAAACTGACGACCGCGCTGCGTGAGGTCCAACGCCAGCTCCTGTCGCCGGCGAACTCGGATTGGTGCCAGCCGTCGCCGTAGGCCAGAAACGCCGTCTCCGGTTGCGGCTCCAGCGTCAGGCTCGACACCCGATAGGTGCGCTCGCCGATCTCGTCGCCGGCGAGCGGGAGACGCTCTCCGCCGGCCGCCGAGTACAGGCCGAGCGCAACCGTCGCCTCGCCGATATACGGGTACATCGGGACGACCGCCCGCCGCGTGTACTCGATGCGCGCGCCCGGCTTCCACTCCGCCAGCGGTCGGGGCAGCTCGTGGTCGTCGGCCCAGAGCAGGGCGCCGTCCGGATCGAGGAAATGAAGCAGCACGCGAACGTCCTCGGTGCTCGGCGCCAGGTCCGGAGCAGCGTCGAACCGTATGGTGAACTCGAGCGGACCTCCGAGCGGAACGGCCGACCGGTCCACGCCCAGTGTCGGCGTCGCCACCGGAGGCGGGGACGGAGCGCACGCCAAGGGCAGCAGACCCGCCAGAAATACGGGGGCGCACTGCGCGAGACTGCGTACCGGCCATCCTCCGACCGAGGCGCCCTGGCGGACCGCCCCGGTTGCTGGAGTCATGTCGTTATAGTACCGTGTTTCGCGCGTTTGCGCGCACGCTCTGAAGCTGCATCGACCGGCGCCGTACGACCACGCAGGAAGCGCACAGCCCATGTCCCGTGAAGCGCTCGGCCTCGTCGAGACCAAGGGTCTGGTCGGCTCCGTCGAAGCCGCCGACGCAATGGTGAAGGCGGCCAACGTCGTGCTCGTCGGCAAGGAGTACATCGGCGCGGGCTTCGTCACGGTGCTCGTGCGCGGCGACGTCGGAGCGGTCAAGGCGGCGACCGACGCCGGGGCCGCCGCGGCTCGCCGCGTCGGGGAGCTCGTGTCGGTGCACGTCATACCGCGGCCGCACGACGAGGTCGAGTCGATGCTGCCCGGTGCTCAGGCGCCTCCGGGCGAGGAGTCTGCGCCGTAGAACGACGCGGGCTCCCGCAGGCTTGGTTGGGCGCCGGGCGGAGCCGTGAGGCGACGCATGGCGGGCCAGCCAGGCCGGAGCAGCTTCGCGCGTTCCCACCCGTCCATGGCCGACGCACCGGAGACCGCGGACCGCGACGCCCGTTCCGAAGCGGATGCGGCCCGACAGGCGGCGCGCGCCGCCGACGCGCAGCTCCGCCTCGGGGAGCTCTCCCAGGCCCGGACGGACGACATCGTCGAAGCGATGGCCCGGGCGGCCGAACGGCACGCGGAAGAGCTCGCCGGGGCCGCCGTCGAGGAGACCGGCTTCGGGGTCGCCGCGGACAAGGTCCAGAAGAACCTCTTCGCCGCCCGCAACGTCCATGCCTTCATTCGGCCGATGACGACGGTCGGAGTGATCGCCCGCCATGAGGACCGCCGCGTCGTCGAGATCGCCGAGCCGTTCGGCCCCGTCGCGGCCATCGTGCCGTCGACCAATCCGACGTCGACGGCCATCTACAAGCTGCTGATCGCCCTCAAGGCTCGTTGCGCCATCGTGCTGAGCCCGCATCCGGCCGCCCAGGGCTGCATCACCCGCACCGCCGAGCTCTTGGCGGCCGCGGCGCGGGAGGCCGGTGCGCCCGACGGAGCCATCTCCTGGCTCACGACCGTAACGGTGGCCGGCACCCAGGCGCTCATGCGCCGCCGCGAGATAGCCGTCATTCTCGCCACCGGGGGGCTGGGCCTGGTACGCGCCGCGTACTCGGCGGGCAAGCCGGCGTACGGGGTCGGCCCGGGGAATGCACCCGCGTACATCGAGCAGTCCGCGGACGTGGCGAAGGCGGTGCGCGACATCGTCACCGGCAAGACCTTCGACAACGGCCTGCTCTGCTCCTCCGAGAATGCCGTGATCGCCGACGCGGCAGTCGCCGAGGAAGTCCGGCACGCGTTCCGGGCCGCCGGCGGCTACTTTCTGAACGAGCCGGAGCGCGCGGCGGTGGCGGCCGCCCTCGTGACCCCCAAGCGGCTGCCGCATCCCGACCTGGTGGGCCGGTCGGCGGTCGAGGTCGCACGCCGGGCGGGAATCGACGTGCCGCCGAAGACGCGCGTCCTCATCGCCCCGCTCGCAGGCGTCGGCCGCGACCATCCGCTCTCTATCGAGAAGCTCTGCCCCGTGCTTGCCTTCTACGAGGTGGCCGACTGGCGGGAGGGGTGCGAGCGCTGCAAGGAGATCCTCCGCTACGGCGGCATGGGCCACACGATGGCCATCCACTCTCGGGACGACACCGTCATCCTCGAGTTCGGCCTGCAGAAGCCGGCGTTCCGCATCGTGGTCAACAGCCCGACCACGCACGGCTCCATCGGACTGACGACCGGACTCGATCCGGCGCTGACCCTCGGCTGCGGAGGCCTGGGCGGCAACATCACCTCCGACAACATCTCGCCGCGACACCTGTTGAACGTCAAGCGCCTCGCCTACGAGGTGCGGCCGGCCTCGACCGGCGAGGCGCCGCACGCCCTCCCCCGGCCGGCCGCACCGGCTCGCGCCGCGAGGCCCGCGGTGCTCGACCCATCCGCGCTCGCGGCGCGGATCGACGATTACCTCGGAGCCGGCGCCGCGAACGAGGCCGGAAGCAGCGAGTCCGGTGGCGATGCCGAGGCGGCGGGATCCCGGAGGGTCTCGCCGCCTGAACAGGGACGGCCGGCGGAGCCGACGGTTCCCGCGGAGCCGGCCGCGTTCGTGTGCGAGGCGGATGTCCGCGGCGCGCTCGCCGCCGGACGCCCGATTCGGATCGACCCGCGGACGATCGTGACGCCGGCCGCAAGGGACCTCGCCGCCGGGCGCGACATCCTTCTCGAGGTGGACGGCGGCACAGGTTGAGGCGGCGGTCCGCGGGCCGGCTTGGCGCCGCCCGCGCTCAGGCCGTAACGCGAAGCTTGAGCAGCGTCCAGACGGCGCCGAGGAAGTCCCGCCAGGAGATCTTCTTGCCTTCGGCGAAGCTCCTCCCCACGTACGCGATCGGCACCTCGTGGATGGCGATCCCCCTCCGCAGGAGCTTGGCGGTGATCTCCGGCTCGACGCTGAAGCCGTTCGCGGTGATGTCCAACTCGGCGAGCACCCGCCGGCGAATCAGCTTGTAGCAGGTCTCCATGTCGGTCAGCGCGGACCCGAACAGCGCGTTCGTGATCCCCGTCAGCAACTGGTTGCCGATCCGATGGCTCAGCGTCATTTCCGGGCGCCCGCCAGCGAATCGCGACCCGTAGACCGCATCCGCGCCCTGCTCCTCCCGCGTCCGCAGGAGCCGATGGTAGTCGTCCGGGTCGTACTCCAGATCGGCGTCCTGCACCAGCACGAAGTCGCCTGTCACGTGCTGCAGCCCGGTCCGGATGGCGGCTCCCTTGCCCTGGTTGGCCCCGTGCAGCACCACGGTGGGACCGCCGTCGCCGAGCCGCGCCAGGACGTCCCGTGTGCCGTCCGTCGAGCCGTCGTCGACGACCACGACCTCCTTGTCCACATCGACGGCGGCGACGCGCCGCAACAGTTCGTGGATCGTGGCGCGCTCGTTGAAGACCGGAATGATGACCGACAGCCGCATGCAGCCCGCGTCCCTCCGCCCGGCTGAATCATACGCGGACGACGCGGCGCCCGGCGCGGGTCGTGCCGGGCGCGGTTTCCGCACCGCGCCCGCCGCCCGGCGGTGGCACTTCCTGCACCGCGGCGCTCTCGCCCCGACAAGCCCGCGCCGGCAGCGTTGCGGCGGATGCTGGCGCGTTGCTTGCTACGGGCGGCACCGTGCTTGCTCATGTGCGGTCGGCCACGATCGTCGGCGTCGACGCGACGGAGGTGCAGGTAGAGGTCGACGTCTCCTTCGGCCTGCCCGCGTTCGTCCTGGTCGGCCTGCCGGACTCGACGGTCCGCGAGAGCCGCGACCGCGTGCGCAGCGCCATCCGCAACTCCGGGCTGACCTTCCCGGATCACCGGGTCACCGTGAATCTGGCCCCGGCGGACGTCCGGAAGCGCGGGACCGCGTTCGATCTCCCCATTGCCATCGGCGTGCTCGCCGCGGACGGTCACGTGCCGCCCGGTTGCCTGGAGAACACGCTCGTCGTGGGCGAGCTGTCCCTCGACGGGGCGGTCCAGGCGACGCCCGGCATGCTCCCGGTGGCGCTGGCGGCGCGCCGCGCCGGCCGGCGTCTGGTGCTGCCCGCGTCGAACGGGGACGAGGCGGCAGCGGTGTCCGATCTGCCGCTGGTCCCGGTCGACACCCTCGCCGACGCGGTCGAGGTACTCACCGGGAAGGCTCCGGTACGTGCCGCGACGGCCGGCGAGAGCCGCGCGCCGGTCCGGGACGTTCCGGACCTCGCCGACATCAAGGGGCAGGCAGTCGCGCGCCGCGCCCTGGAGATCGCCGCGGCGGGCCGGCACCACCTGTTCCTCATCGGACCGCCCGGCGCCGGCAAGACCCTGCTCGCGCGCCGCCTGCCGGGTCTGCTGCCACCGCCGAGCTTCGCGGAAGCCGTCGAGACGACGTCGGTCCATTCGGTCGCCGGGCTGCTCGGCTTCCCGACCGGACTCCTGACGACCAGGCCGTTTCGGGCGCCGCATCACACGATCTCCGACGTCGCGCTGGTCGGCGGTGGGAGGGATCCCCGGCCCGGCGAGGCGAGCCTCGCCCACAACGGCGTGCTGTTCCTCGACGAGCTGCTCGAGTTCGAACGGCGCGCCCTCGATGCGTTGCGCGAGCCGCTCGAGGAGGGCGTCGTTCGCGTCGCCCGGGCGGCACGGAGCGTCGAGTTCCCCGCCCGCCTGATGCTGGTCGCCGCGACGAACCCGTGCCCCTGCGGACACTGGGGCGACGGGCGGCGCCCGTGCCGGTGCACGCCACCACAGCTCCGGCGCTACCGAAACCGGATGTCGGGGCCGCTCCTCGATCGCGTCGATCTCGTCGTCGAGGTTCCCGCGCTCCGACTCGACGAACTGGCCGCGGCGCCGTCCGGCGAGGTCTCCGCCGCGGTGCGCAGCCGGGTGGAGGCCGCGCGCCGGCGGCAGGCGAACCGGATCGAAAGCGGACCGCTGCTCCTCAACGCCGACCTGTCGGGAAGCACCCTGCGCCGGCACTGCCGGCCGGCACTGGACGCGGCGCGGCTCCTCGCCACCGCCGCCGGACGCCTGGCGCTCAGCGCCCGCGCCTACGATCGCGTGCTCCGCGTCGCGCGCACGATCGCCGACCTCGACGCCGCGGATCGGATCGCGGCGCCGCACGTCGCCGAGGCACTGCAGTACAGAAGCGCCGACTGGAGGTGACGCGCATCCCGACCCCCGGGCCGACCGTTCGACGTGCCGTGCCCCGGGCAAGCCGCCGCAGTTGTGCTAGACTCCCCCGGTCTGACCGCGGCTCACCCAGAACAGCCATGCTGCCTACCCGCTACTCGTTCATCGTCGCCGACCGTGCGACCGGGCATGTGCGTCGCTTCACACTCCGGATCCGGCTGGTGGTGTCGATACTGACGCTGGCGGTCGTCGTCCCGCTCGGGTGGGGATTGCAGCGGCACAGTGCCGCCCTCAACGAGATCAACCGGCTGCAGGTGGAATCCGCCCGCCTCGATCTGGAGAACGCGCGCTACCGGACGGCGGCGGCGGCGCTGAGCCGCGACATCGTCACCCTGCAGACGGCCATAACGCGGCTTTCGACGCGCATCGCGCGCACCAATGCGTCCAGTCCGCCGATGGATAGGATTCCGCGGGCCCTGCGGGTCACCGTCGACCAGAGTGACGTGAGTCACGCAACGGCTCCCGCCTTCGATCTGCTCAGCGATCTGCTCGGGACCGTGGATCACCGGATCCGCGTGCTGCAGTACGACGTCGCGCGGCGCGAAGCGATCGCGGGCGCGCTGCCCACCTTGTGGCCGGCGGACGGATGGGTGTCCGGCGGTTACGGTTACCGTCGCGATCCGTTCACCGGAGATCGCGAGTTCCACGCTGCCGTCGACATCTCGACCCGGACCGGCGAACCGGTATACGCGACCGCGCACGGGCGCGTCATCTCGGCGCGACGCAGCGGCAACTACGGCAATCTAATCGAGATCGACCACGGTTTCGGGATCCAGAGCCGCTACGGTCATCTTTCGGAGTTCGCCGTCCTCCCCGGGACGACCGTGCAGCGCGGGGACCTGATTGGCTACGTCGGCGCAACCGGGCGAGCGACGGGCTCCCACGTGCACTACGAAGTGCTCGCCGACGGACGCCACGTCAATCCTCTCCGTCTGCTGGTGGACCGTCAATCCGACCTCGCCGCCAACTAGGATCCGCCCCCCGGGGAACGGCGCCTGCCTCCCCGCGGGAGGCGCAGGCTCCCCGGACGCTCCAACCCCGCTCGGTCTCGTACTTGCGTCCGCTGCTTCGCGTGGCTACGATTTCAGAAGCCGCGCGGATGGCAGACCGCGTGACCGGCGACTGATGACCGCGTAATCCGACGGGTCACCTCGTGTCGGCCGACCTCCGCCGTCCCGTGATTCCCTGATGCTTCAAACCGTCCTGGCCAAGGTCTTCGGTACCCAGAACGCGCGCGACCTCAAGCGGGTGCAGCCGCTGGTGGCCGCGATCAACGACCGCGAGGACGACGTTCGCGGGCTGTCCGACGCCGAGCTCCGGGACCGCACCACCGCCTTCCGCGAACGGATCGAGCAGGGCGAGCCGCTCGAGGACCTGCTGGTCGAGGCGTTCGCGGCGGTGCGGGAAGCCGGCCGGCGCGTGCTGCAGATGCGCCACTTCGACGTCCAGCTCATCGGCGGGATCGTGCTGCACCGCGGCAAGATCGCCGAGATGAAGACCGGCGAGGGCAAGACCCTCGTCGCGACGCTGGCCGCCTACCTGAACGCCCTCGAAGGACGGGGGGTGCACGTCGTCACCGTCAACGACTACCTCGCCCGCCGCGACGCCGACTGGATGGGGCGCATCTACCGCTTCCTCGGCCTGAGCGTCGGCGTGATCCAGCACGACCTGCGCGACCCCGAGCGCCACGCCGCGTACCGCTGCGACGTGACGTACGGCACGAACAACGAGTTCGGCTTCGACTACCTGCGCGACAACATGAAGTTCGAGCGGACCCAGTTCGTGCAGCGGGAGCACCGCTTCGCCATCGTCGACGAGGTCGACAGCATCCTGATCGACGAGGCGCGCACGCCGCTCATCATCTCGGGGCCGGCCCAGCAGTCGACCGACCTCTATGTCGAGGTCGATCGGATCATCCCGCGCCTCAAGCCGGGCGCGGTCACGCAGGGCAACGTGTCGGCCGAGCGGCGCGAGGAGCTCGAGTACACGGGCGATTACCTGAAGGACGAGAAGCACAAGACCGTCTCCCTGACGGAGACGGGCATGGCGAAGGCGGAGAAGCTGCTCGGCCACCGGCTGCAGCCCGGCGGCCTGTACGACCCCGTCAACATGCCGCTCCTGCACCACATCAACCAGGCCCTGCGCGCCCACACCCTCTTCGAGCGCGACGTCGACTACATGGTGAAGGACGGCAAGGTCGTCATCGTGGACGAGTTCACGGGACGGCTGATGCCTGGGCGGCGCTGGAGCGACGGCCTGCACCAGGCGGTGGAGGCAAAGGAGCGGGTGACCATCGAGCGGGAGAATCAGACGCTCGCGACCGTCACCTTCCAGAACTACTTCCGCAAGTACGACAAGCTCTCCGGGATGACCGGCACGGCCGAGACCGAGGCGTCGGAGTTCGCCAAGATCTACGACCTCGACGTGTTCGTCGCGCCGACCAACCGGCCGCTCGTGCGCATCGAGGAGCCGGACTCCGTCTACCGGACCTCGCGCGAGAAGTTCGCGGCGATCACCGACGATATCCTGGACCAGCAGGAAGCCGGACGACCCGTGCTCGTCGGCACCGTCTCGATCGAGAAGTCCGAGCGGCTGTCCGGGCTGCTGAAGCGGCGCGGCATCAAGCACGTCGTGCTCAACGCCAAGTACCACGAGAAGGAGGCCGAGATCGTCGCGCAGGCCGGCCGCGCCGGCACGGTCACGATCGCGACGAACATGGCCGGGCGGGGCACCGACATCCTCCTGGGTGGCAATGCTGAGTACAGGGCGCGGCGGCAGGCGCTCAGCGAGGAGGTCGCCGAGCGCCTGCCGGCCGGCGAGGAGCGCTTCGTCGACGACGAGGAGTTCGTCTACTTCTTCCACGAAGGCTTCTATCGCGTCCCGCGACCCGACTGGGAACGCATCCTGTCGCACTTCAGGGCGGAGACCGACGCCGAGCACGAGCGCGTGGTCGAGGCGGGCGGCCTTCACATCATCGGCACGGAGCGCCACGAGGCGCGGCGCATCGACAACCAGCTCCGGGGCCGGGCGGGCCGGCAGGGCGACCCCGGCTCGTCGCGCTTCTACCTGTCGCTCGAGGACGACCTCATGCGCATCTTCGGCTCCGACCGCATCCAGGGGCTGATGGAGCGGCTGGGGATGGAAGAGGGAGTGCCGATCGAGCACGGCATGGTCACCAAGGCCATCGAGCGCGCGCAGAAGCAGGTCGAGGCGCAGAACTTCTCCGTCCGCAAGCACCTGCTCGAGTACGACGACGTGATGAACAAGCAGCGCGAGAACGTCTACGCGCTGCGCCGCGAGCTGCTCGACGGGACGGTGGTCCTCGACGAGGACGAGGAGGTCGACAGCCGCGCCTACCTGATGCGCCTGGCCGAAGGGCTGGTCGACAGCACGATCCAGACGTACTGCGGCGAGGAGATCGAACCCGAGGAGTGGGATACCGCGGCCGTCAAGCGGGACGTCGGCACGCTGTTCGGCCTCGGCCCCGAGCAACTCGACGAAGTCGAGCTCGCGGACCGCAACCCGGAGGAGATGCGCGAGGCGCTCTGGACACTGGCCGAAGCGGAGTACGTCGAGAAGGAGGCGGTGATCGACGCCGCCGTGCTCCGCCGGGTCGAGCGGGACGTCATGCTGCAGGTGGTCGACTCGCAGTGGAAGGATCATCTGTACGGGCTGGACCACCTGAAGGAGGGTATCGGGCTCCGGGGTTACGGCCAGCGGAACCCGCTGGTCGAGTACAAGCGCGAGAGCTTCGCGATGTTCGAGGCGATGAGGGAGCGCATCGAGGACGACATCGTGCGCTACCTGTGGCGCCTCCGTCCCGCCGGACGGGAGGATATCGAGCGCCGCGCCGCCCGCGCCCCCGCCCTCCGTCAGGCCACCCCGACGACGTTGAACGACCCGGCCGCCGCCCCCGCCCTCGTCGGCGCCGGCGTCGGCGCCGGCGCGCGGCGAAACGCCCCGCAGCCGGCCCGGACCGGTGGGGACGACGCCGCGGTCCGGACGGTCCGGCGGGAGATGCCGAAGGTCGGCCGGAACGAGCCGTGCCCCTGCGGGAGCGGCAAGAAGTTCAAGAAGTGCCACGGGGCGTGACGGATGAGTGTCAAGACCGACGACGCATCGACCGGCGCGCGGGCGGTGGCCGCTCTGCCGATCGCCCTCACCTTCGATGACGTCTCGCTGAAGCCGCGGCACTCGGCCGTCCTGCCGAACGAGGTCGACGTCACCACCCGGCTGACCCGCAACATCGCCCTGAACGTGCCCGTCATCAGCGCCGCGATGGACACCGTCACCGAGTCGCGCATGGCGATCGCCATGGCCCAGCTCGGCGGCCTGGGCATCATTCACAAGAACCTCGACATCGCCGATCAGGCATCCGAGGTCGACCGGGTGAAGCGCTCCGAGAGCGGCATGATCGTCAACCCGATCACGCTCGCTCCCCACAGCAGCGTCTACCAGGCCCTGGCGTTGATGAAGAAGTACCGCATCTCGGGCGTGCCGATCACCGAGGACGGCCGGAACGAGGGGCGGCTGGTCGGCATCCTCACGAACCGCGATCTGCGCTTCCACGGCGACGTGCAACGCCCGATCTCGGAGGTGATGACGAGCGAGCGGCTGATCACCGTCCCGGTCGGCACGACCCTGGCCCAGGCCCGCGAGATCCTGCACCGCCACCGCGTCGAGAAGCTGCTGGTCGTCGACCAGGACTTCAACCTGCGCGGCCTGATCACGGTGAAGGACATCCAGAAGGCGATCAAGTACCCGAACGCCTGCAAGGACTCGCTGGGCCGCCTGCGCGTCGGCGCGGCGGTGGGCGTCGCGGCGGACACCATCGAGCGCGCCGAGGCGCTGGTCGCCGCCCATGTCGACCTGCTCGTGCTCGACAGCGCGCACGGGCACTCCGAGAACGTGATCGCGATGGCGCGCCGGCTGCGCCGCGAGTTTCCGTCCGTCGACCTGATGGCCGGCAACGTGGCCACCGCGGACGGCACGCGGGCCCTGATCGACCTCGGCGTCGACGGCGTCAAGGTGGGCATCGGTTCGGGCTCGATCTGCACCACGCGCATCGTCGCCGGCATCGGCGTGCCGATGGTGACCGCGGTCGCCGAGTGCAGCCGCGCCGCGGCGCCGCACGGGATCCCTGTCATAGCCGACGGCGGCGTGCGCTACTCCGGGGACCTGACGAAGGCGGCCGCGGTCGGCGCGAGCGCGGTGATGATCGGCAGCCTCTTCGCGGGCACCGACGAAAGCCCCGGCGAGCTCATCCTGTACCAGGGCCGCAGCTTCAAGGAGTACCGCGGCATGGGGTCGATCGGCGCGATGCGCAGCGGGAGCGGTGACCGCTACTTCCAGGAGGACGTCGACACCGGCGCCCCGGTCGGCGAGGAACCGTCCAAGCTGGTGCCGGAGGGCATCGAGGGCCGGGTCCCGCACAAGGGCAGCGTCGGGGCGATGATCCACCAGCTCGTCGGCGGGCTGCGCGCCGGCATGGGCTACTGCGGCGCCGCCGACATCCCCGCGCTGCAGCAGCACGCGGAGCTGGTGCGCATCACGCCCGCCGGCGTGCGCGAGAGCCACGTGCACGACGTGGTGATCACGAAGGAAGCGCCGAACTACCGCAGCGAGTAGGGCTGCTCCGGACGCAGCCGTCCACCTCGCCGGCGGCGCTTCGGCCCCTGGCTCGGAAGCCGTGACCCGCGGCTCCGATTCCCGCCCGGCCATGCCTGCAGTGCGTCTGCGCCTTCCGCGAGAAGGCGACGCCGCTCTACCGCGCTGCCCTCTGCCCCGGGCCCGGGCCCGGGCCGTCGATGCGAATCCGGCGCGCGTCCCCGCCCAGGTCGTCGATCCGCACGTGGACGGCGCCCTCGATCGGCCAGGTCAAGCGGTCGGCCCACTCGATGGCGACGATGCCGTCGCCGGCCAGCCGGTCCGCCAACTCGTCCGCGAAGTCCTCGACCTCGGGCTCTCGCAACCGATAGAGGTCGACGTGGTCGACCCGCCGGTCGCCGCCGTACTCCTGCATGAGCACGAAGGTCGGGCTGCTGACGTCGTCCGGCTCCCCGCCCGCACCGGCCACGAGGCCCCGCACGAACGCCGTCTTGCCGGCGCCAAGGTCGCCGTAGAGCAGGACCGCGGAGCGCCGCGGAAGCTCGCCGGCCAGGCGCCGGGCGACTTCCGCCGTCTCCGATTCGGAATGGCTCTCGTAGATGCCCTGCACGACCGCTCAGCCCCCCGCCAACTCCAGGACCGCCGCCCCGAGATGCTTGGCCACGTCGCCGGCCACCAGGGCGGTCTCGCCGACGCGCTGCGCGGCCAGGTCGCCCGCCCGGCCGTGCAGGTGCACGGCGAGGGACGTCGCCGCCTCCGCATCGTCGGCCTGGGCGAGCCACGCCGCCACCACGCCGGTCAGGACGTCGCCCGTGCCCCCGGTGGCCATGCCCGGGTTGCCGGAGGCGTTGACCCGGACAGCGCCGGAGGGAGCCGCGATGATGCTCCGGGCACCCTTCAGCACGACGTGCACCCCGTGCTCCTCGGCGAAGCGCAGCGCGACCCCGATTCGGTTCGCCTGCACTTCGCCCACCGCCATCCCCGCAAGCCGCGCCATCTCGCCGGGGTGCGGCGTCGCCACCGTGACGCGGCCCCGCCGGAGCGCCAGCACGCCCGCATCGCCGGCGAGCACGGTGATGGCGTCCGCGTCGAGCACCAGCGGCCCCGGCACGCGTTCGACGAGAGCGCGGACCAGCGCCCGCGGCTCCGGGCCGACGCCCAGCCCCGGACCGACGGCGACGACGTCCGCGCCGAGCCCCAGCACGACCTCCGCGGCGGTGCCCCGGACGGTTCCGTCTTCCGTCTCCGGCAGCGCCGCCGTCATGTACTCGGGCACCACCGCGACCGGGCCGACGCACGACGCCGGCGTGGCGACCGTCACCAGGCCGGCGCCCGACCGCAGGGCACCGGTGCCGGCCAGTCGCGCCGCGCCGGTCTTGCCCGGCGAGCCCGCCACCACCACGACCCGCCCGCAATCGCCCTTGTGCGCGTCGCGAGCCCGCGCCGGCAGGCACACGCGCAGGTCGCCGCGCGTCAGCAGCTCGACGCGCGGCCCGCCCAGCTCGTCCACCACGCGCGCGGGGATGCCGATGTCGGCGACGACCATCTCGCCGGCCCGATCAGCGGCCGGCGAGACAACCAGCGGGACCTTCGGCGCCCCGAGGGTAACCGTGACCCGGGCCTCGACCGCGGCGCCGATGCACGCCCCAGTGTCGGCCGATAGCCCGCTCGGCAGGTCGACGGCCACGACCGGCCGCCCGGCTGCGTTCACGTCGGCCACCACCGCGGCCGGCAGTCCTTCGAGCGGCGCCCGGAGCCCCGTTCCGACGAGTGCATCGACGACGAGGTCGGCCCCCGCGACCGCGGGCCGGCACGCGTCCCAGGCGGCGGTGCCCGGCGCCTCGACAACACGGAGCCCGAGCCGCCGCGCGATGTCGAGGTTCGCGCGGGCGTCACCCCGGACGTCCTCGCCGCGCGCGAGCAGGACGACCGTCGCCGACGCCCCCCCCTCCGCCAGCACGCGGGCGACGACCAGGCCGTCGCCCCCGTTGCTCCCGCGCCCGCACAGGACGGCCACGCGCCGTCGCTCGCGGGCCTCGAACCGCGCCTCGATAACGCCGGCCACGGCGCGGCCCGCGTTCTCCATGAGGACGATCGACGGAATGCCGATCTCGTCGATCGTGCGGCGATCGGCGTCGCGCATCTGGGCGGTGTCGAGAACGCGCATCGCGGGTCCGGTCCGGCAGCCTCCGGCCAGGGGAATTATGGTACGAATGACCCATGCGCATCGCCGTCAACGTCAACGGACGCCTCACCGACGACCGTCAGGCCACCATCTCGGTCTTCGACCACGGCTTCCTTTACGGAGCAGGGGTGTACGAGACCCTGCGCACGTACGGCGGCCGCCCGTTCCTGCTCGATCGCCATCTCCGCCGGCTCCGCGCCTCGGCCGCCGCCATCGGCCTCGCCGTACCGCTGGACGATGCCGCCTTCGAGGCGCGCATCGCCGCCACGATGGCTGCCGTCGAGGCGGACGACCCGCCGGAGCGCTACATCCGGCTCCTCCTGACGCGCGGCGTCGGCGACCTCAGCTACGACCCCGCCACCTGCCCCGAGCCCTCGCTGGTGATCATCGTCCGTCCCCACCGCGAGGTCGCCCCGGCGGTCCGCGAGCGCGGCGTCAAGCTGGTGGTCTCGTCGCTCCTGCGCAACCATCCGGCGGCCCTGAGCCCCCGGATCAAGTCGAACAACCTCCTCAACAACGCGCTTGCCATGCAGGAGGCGCTCCGCGCCGGGGCCGACGAGGCCCTGATGTGCAACTACCGCGGCGAGATCGCCGAGTGCGCCCAGTCGAACGTCTTCCTGGTCCGCGGCGGCCAAGCGCTGACGCCGCCCCTCGCCACCGGCCTGCTCGAGGGCGTGACGCGCAATTTCCTGTTCGAGGTCGGCCCGGACATCGGGATCCCGGTGCGCGAGCAGGTGCTGCGGCTCGAGGAGCTCGAGGCCGTCGACGAGATGTTCATCACCAGCACTACGCGGGAGGTGCTCGCCGTGACGACGCTCGACGGCCGCCCGGTCGGCGCGGGGGCGCCGGGTCCGGTCACGCGCGCGCTTGGCGATGAGTTCCGGCACCGGGCGCGGGGCACCGCGACGGCGTAGCGTCGAAGGTGCACCGGTGGGCGGAAGCCGACCGCCGCCGCCGGGATCGAACGCCTGCGGTGGTGAACTGTCCTCCGACCAGGCGGACCATGCGAACCCCCTCGCGCACGTACGCCGCACCGGGCCTGGGGCGAGAGCACGGCGCCTCGCAGGAGGCGACATCCTCGGCGACCCACCCGCGCTATCATGATCCTCACGATCACCCAGGCAACGGGAGAAGTACCCACGTGGCCACCATCCAACAGGTCGTCAAGCTCACCTACGAGGACTACCTCGCCACACCTGCGGACACGCGCTACGAACTGCTGGACGGTGATCTGATCATGGTTCCTGCCCCGAATCTCAAGCACCAGAAGGTGCAGCGCCGCCTGGGCCAAAGGCTGAGCCAGTTCATCGAGGAACACGACCTCGGGGAGTTCTTCTACGCCCCCTGCGACGTGTTCCTGTCCAACCGCAACGTCGTCCAGCCAGACCTGCTGTTCGTGTCCCAGGAGCGCGAAGGCCTGCTGAGCGACGGCGAGAAGGTGGGGGGCGCACCCGATCTCGTGGTCGAAATACTGTCTCCATCGACCGCCGACAAGGACCGGGGGATCAAGCGCGAGCTGTACAGCACATACGGCGTGACGGAGTACTGGCTGGTCGACCCGATCGCCGAGACCGTCGCGATCCACCGCCAACGCGGGGGCGTGCTGGCGGCCACCCACACCTTCGGGCGGGGACAGACGCTGCGCTCGCCGCTCTTCGCCGGCCTCGAACTCCGCATGGACGATGTCTTCTCGTCCTGACGCCGAACCGCGGACCACTCCGTGACGCGAGAGGCACAGCCACTCGTTAACAAGCAACGGCTGGAATCTGGCCTCGATCGCCATCGCCGCGACCGCCCGGCACCTCAGCCCGAGTTGCGAAACCGCTGGCCGGATTTCGTCTTCGGTCATGGCGCCCGCCGGCCGTTCCACGGCCACTGCAGAGCCGTCGCGGGGACACTCGGCTCGCAGCCTTGACCCCCCGGAAGGCCCATAGTACGGTTGAGACACGCCCGCCGCCAATGATGCAAGCTCCGTCCGCCGCCCCCAGGAAAACCCCGCTGCACGCCCGGCACCGCGCGCTCGGCGCCCGCATGACGACGTTCGGCGGCTGGGAGATGCCGGTGCAGTACACCGACATCGGCGACGAGCATCGCGCCGTTCGCACCGCCGCCGGGCTCTTCGACGTGAGCCACATGGGGGAGATCGAGATCGCGGGCCGCGACGCGCTGGCGGCCGTGCAGCGGATCACGAGCAACGACGCGAGCCGGCTCGAGGTCGGCCATGCGCAGTACTCGGCGCTGATGTACCCGGACGGCACGCCGGTCGACGACCTGCTGGTCTACCGGCTGGCCGCGGACCACTACCTGCTCGTGGTCAACGCGGCCAACACGGGCAAGGATCGGGACTGGATCTCGGCCGCGCTCGAATCCGAGGAAGACGCCGTGGCCGTCGACACCAGCCGGCGCTACGCGTTGCTGGCGCTGCAGGGGCCGCGGTCGCGGGAGATCCTGCAGGGGCTGACGGCGGTCGAGCTCGACGGGCTCCGCTACTACACGTTCGCGAACGGCGAGGTGGCCGGCGTGCGGGCCACGATCTCCCGCACGGGCTACACCGGCGAGGACGGCTTCGAGCTGTTCGTCGCGCCCCAGGCCGCGGAGGCGGTCTGGGCGGCGCTGACCGACGCCGGCGCACCCGTCGGATTGCGCCCGGCGGGCCTCGGCGCCCGGGACACGCTGCGCCTCGAGGCGGCGATGCGGCTCCACGGCCAGGACATGGACGAATCGACGACGCTGCTCGAGGCTGGCCTCGGGTGGATCGTCGGTTGGGACAAGGGAGACTTCGTGGGCCGGGGGGCGCTCTCGGCCCAGCGCACGGCGGGCGTGCGCCGGCGGCTCGTCGGCTTCGAGATGCTCGACCGCGGCATCGCGCGCGCCGGTTACGATGTCTACGCGGACGGCGAGCGGGTCGGCCGGGTGACGAGCGGGACGTGGGCGCCGTCGCTCGGCAAGGCGATCGGCATGGCGTACGTCCCGGCCGCACACGGCGCCGTCGACAACGGGATTGCCGTCGACATACGCGGCCGGCGGGCGCAGGCGCGCATCGTCCGCATGCCGTTCTACAAGCGGGCCAGGAGCTGAGCCGATGTACCCGGCGGACCTCAAGTACACCAAGGACCACGAGTGGATCCGCGTTGCGGACGGGGAAGGGCACGTGGGCATCACCGCCTACGCGCAGGAGCAGCTCGGCGAGGTGGTCTACGTGGAGCTCCCCGCCGTGGGTCGGACCTTCGCGCAGGGCGAGCAGTTCGGGGCGGTCGAGTCCGTCAAGGCGGTCTCCGACCTCTACTGCCCCGTCAGCGGCGAGGTCGTGCGCGTCAACGACGCGCTGGCCGATCATCCCGAGACGCTCAACTCCGATCCGCACGGGACCTGGCTGATCGTGGTCAAGCTGCGCGACGCCGGCGAGCTCGACGCCCTGCTCGACGCCGGCGGCTACGGCGCCCATGTCGCGTAGCCGGACCGTCCCCCGCGGACGCGAGCGCATGAGCGAGGCTGCGACCGACCTCTTCGAGCACCGGCATCTCGGCTCGCGGGCGGCCGACGTCGATCGCATGCTCGACGCGGTGGGCGCTCCGTCCCTGGACGCTCTCGTCGACCAGGCGGTGCCGGCCGGAATCCGCCTGCCGAGCCCCCTCGACCTGCCGGACGCCGAGCCCGAGGCGCAGTACCTGGACCGGCTGCGGGCGGTCGGTGCCCGGAACGAGCGCCGGCGCTCCTTCATCGGGCAGGGCTACTACGACTGCGTCACACCCAGCGTGATCCTGCGCAACGTGCTCGAGAACCCGGGCTGGTATACGCCCTACACCCCGTACCAGGCCGAGGCCGCGCAGGGACGGTTGGAGGCGCTCCTGACCTTCCAGACCCTGGTCGAGGACCTGACGGCCATGGAGGTCGCGAACGCCTCGCTGCTCGACGAGGCGACCGCGGCGGCCGAGGCGATGACGCTCGCCCACCGGATCCGCGCCCGCCGGCCGGGAACGGCGAACCGTTTCGTGGTGGCCGCGAGCTGCTTTCCGCAGACGATCGCCGTGGTGCGCGGTCGTGCCGAGCCGCTCGGCATCCAGGTGGTCGTGGCCGATCCCGACGCCCTCGATCAGGCGATTGGCGACGCCCCCGGAGCGACGTTCGGCGTGCTCGTGCAGTCCCCGGACACGTTCGGCACGGTGTGGGACGTCGGAGCCGTCGCGGCCCGCGCGCACGAGGCGGGCGCTCTCGCCATTGTCGCCAGCGATCTGCTGGCGCTGACGCTCGTGCGGCCGCCCGGCGAGATGGGGGCCGACGTCGTCGTCGGCAACGCGCAGCGCTTCGGCGTCCCGCTGGGCTACGGGGGCCCGCACGCCGCTTTCATCGCGACCCGCAACGCGTACGTGCGCCAGATGCCCGGTCGACTCATCGGGGTCTCGGTCGACGCGCACCGGCGGCCGGCGTACCGCATGGCGCTCCAGACCCGGGAGCAGCACATCCGCCGCGAGCGGGCGACGTCGAACATCTGCACCGCGCAGGCCCTGCTGGCCAACATCGCCGCCTTCTACGCCGTCTACCACGGCCCCGGCGGCCTGGCGCGGATTGCCGCGCGCGTGCACGGCCTCGCCCGCCGGCTGGCCGGGCGGCTCGACGCGCTCGGCTTCGTCCGCCGCGGGGACGCGTTCTTCGATACGGTTTCGGTCCGGTCCGCAGGCGACGCCCGCGTCGCGCTCGTGCGGCAGATCGCCGAGCGGGCCCGCATCAACCTCTGCCACCACGCGGACGGAGACATCGGCATTGCCTTCGACGAAACGTCGACCGAAGACGATGTCACGGCGCTGGCCGGCGTGTTCGCGGAGGCCGCGGGGCACCGAGAAGCGCCCGCAGCGGACGGCGACCGGCCGGCCGGCGGCCTGCCGGAGCCGCTCCGGCGCGCGACGCCGTTTCTGACCCACCCCGTCTTCAACCGGCACCATTCCGAGCTGCAGATGATGCGCCATCTGCGCCGGCTGGAACGGAAGGACATCGGTCTCGACCGGTCGATGATCCCGCTCGGGTCGTGCACGATGAAGCTCAACGCCGCCGCGGAGCTTCGCCCGGTCACCTGGCCGGAGTTCGGTCGGCTGCACCCCTTCGTGCCGGTCGCGCAGGCGGCGGGCTACCGGCAGGTGATGGACGAGCTCGAGCACGCCCTCCGGGCCGTCACCGGCTTCGCAGCCGTCTCCCTGCAGCCCAACTCGGGCGCCCAGGGCGAGCTGGCCGGCCTGCTCGTGATACGCGCCTACCACCGCGACCGCGGCGCGGCGGACCGCGACGTCGTGCTGATTCCGGCCTCCGCCCACGGCACCAACCCGGCGAGCGCGGTCATGGCCGGGATGCGGGTGGTCGTCGTCGCCTGTGCGGAGAACGGCGACGTCGACGTGGCCGACCTGCGGGCGAAGGCGCACGAGCACGGCGACCGACTGAGCGCGCTGATGGTCACCTACCCGTCGACGCACGGGGTGTTCGAGGACGCGATAACCGAGATCTGCGCGGTGGTGCACGAGCACGGCGGGCAGGTGTACATGGACGGCGCCAACATGAACGCGCAGGTCGGGCTGACGAGCCCGGCGCGGATCGGAGCGGACGTCTGCCACCTCAACCTGCACAAGACGTTCGCGATTCCGCACGGGGGCGGCGGGCCGGGGATGGGACCGATCGTCGTCGCCGCCCACCTCGCGCCGTACCTGCCGGGGCACCCCCACGTGCCCGCGTCCGACCCGCGGGCGATCCCGCCGGTTGCGGCGGCACCCTGGGGCAGCGCCAGCATCCTGCTGATTGCGCACGCCTACGTCCGCCTGCTGGGCGCACGCGGCATGACGGCGGCGACCGAGGTCGCGATCCTCAACGCCAACTACATCAAGGCGCGCCTCGAGGGCCGCTACGACGTCCTCTACGCCCGGGCCAACGGCCGGGTGGCGCACGAGCTGATCTTCGACCTGCGCCCCCTGCGGGCGGCAACCGGCGTTACCGAGGAGGACGTCGCCAAGCGTCTCATGGACTACGGCTTCCACGCGCCGACGGTGTCGTTCCCGGTCCCGGGCACGCTCATGGTCGAGCCGACGGAGAGCGAGCCGCTCGACGAGCTCGACCGCTTCTGCGACGCCATGCTGCGGATTCGGGACGAGATCCAGGCGGTTGCCGACGGGCGCGCCGACGCACGGGACAACGTGCTGAAGGGCGCGCCGCACACCGCGCGCGAGGTGACGGGCGACGAGTGGCGGCACCCCTACAGCCGCCGCGCGGCCGCCTATCCCCTGCCGTTCGTCGGCGACGACAAGTTCTGGCCGCCGGTCGGGCGCATCGACAACGCGCACGGCGACCGCAACCTCGTCTGCGCCTGCCCGCCGGTGGCGGAGTACGCGGAGGACTGAAGCCGTCCGGCGAGACGGGCTCCCGCCAGGCGCATGGCCTCCGACCGGAAGCGGCGGCGCCCTGGGGCTCGGACGGACGCCGGCTTGCGGCTTGCTTGCGGCTCAGGCTCCCGCCCGGTCGGACCGGTCGCGCAGAACCGCGACGTCGCGGGCGATGGCGTGAAGGGTCCCGCCGAACTCGTCAATCCGCTTCCGATTCTCTTGCACGTTCTCGGTGATTGCCGCGTGCGCCGCCTCGTTCTCCTTCAGGATGCGTCGCCCGCAGGCAAACAACACGAGGGCCGCAACCAGCCATCCGGCCGCGTCGCCGAAGTCGCTCAGAACCCGCAGCACGCTTGCGACGCTCCCCATCCGTAGCCCCCGCCCCGTATCGTCAGTATGTCATGCGCACGCGGGTAGTTCGCTACCCATCTGCGGGTGGTTGCTACCCATCTACGGATCCGGTGGCGGTCCCTTGCGCTTTCGCGGTCGGCCGCCGGGCGCCGGGCGGGGGTATCGCAGGTAGGCCTGCAGCGTGTGATAGCTGATCCCGAGCACTCGACAGGCTTTGCGCTTGTTGTTGTCGCAGCGGTCGAGCACCAGCCGCGCATAACGGCTGCCCCAGGCGCGCATGGTGTCGTCGCGCACCAGAGACGGCAGCAGTCGCTCCGCATATTCCCCCGTGACGCGCGGTGGCAGATCCTCGGGCGCGATACGTCCCGTCGGGGACAGGGTCACCGCCCGCTCGATGACCCGTTGCAGCTCGCGAACGTTCCCCGGCCAGTCGTAGGTCATCAGCGCGTCGACGGCCGCCGGGGAAAGGTGTATGTCCCGGCTGCCGGGGTGGCGTTGCACGAAGTAGTCCGCCAGCAGCAGGATGTCCGAACGTCTCTCGCGCAACGGCGGCACACGAATCTCGAGGCCGCTCAACCGGTAGTACAGATCGGCCCGGAAGCGCTCGGCAGCCACGAGATCGCCCAGGCACTGATTCGTCGCAACCACCAGGCGGGTGTCCAGCGTGCGTGTGCTGTGGCCGCCGACGCGCTCGACAGCCATCTCCTGAATCGCTCGCAGCAGCTTCGCCTGGGCCGGCAGGGTAAGGTCGGCAACCTCGTCGAGGAGCAGAGTCCCGCCGTCGGCGAGCTCGAACTTGCCGGGTCGGCCGCGCACTCCGGTCGCCGTCCGATCTTCGATCCCGAAGAGCTCCGCCTCGAGCAGCGTCTCGACAAGCGCGGCGCAGTTGACGGCGATGAACGGTCCTTTGGATCGCGAGCTCTGCTGGTGGATGGCGCGTGCGACGAGTTCCTTCCCGGACCCGCTCTCCCCCTTCACGAGCACCGCGAAGCTGGTGGTCGCCATCCGTTCGATCTCGTGGCGGAGACGAACCATCGATCGACTGGTCCCGATGAGCGACGGCGCGTCGGAGCTCCGTACCATGGCTGATGCGGCAGTCGTGCCTGCCGGCGGTGGAAACGCTATCAAACTTGATGCCATGCCCATCGCCACGCGCTATACCGCTGCCAACCGAAGCCGTGGCGCGCCCAACCGCGCCGCCGCGCTGTATCGACGTGTAGCATCTACCCGTCCGCCCGCCCCCGGGCGACCGGGTCGCCCGGCCGGTGGGGAGCCTCGCGCGGACGACTGAAATCCGTCGGCCTGTCGAAAGCTACGGCGGCGCGATAGCGCAGGCCACCCGGACCGATTGCAGCCACCGCGGCCCGCACTATATCCCCCCGAACCAGCAGGTGTCCGCGCTCAGCCAGAAACTGCAGCGTCACCGTCCGGCCGGGGGCGAACCGAACGCCGGCCTCGATCAACACCCCGGACGACGACCAGTCGATCACGCGCACGCGCCGCCCCGGCCAGAGGCGCGCAGCCGCGAGCCAGCGCAGAGCGCGACGGGGCTGGTGGTGGGGGGGGGG
>JAGWAJ010000007.1:0-1857 GCA_021296475.1 Acidobacteriota bacterium | reverse complement strand
CCCCGTCTAGCGCGACAGCCATTCGCCGGCTCCCGCCTCGAAAGTCAGCACCCGGACGCGCCCGGTCGCTCCGAGAACGCGCACCGCGGCGTGGTGACCTCCGCGGCTGCGCAGGTAGACCGTGCCGCTCGTGGCGGTGCCGAGTGGCGTCAGGGTCAGTGTGGCGCCGCTGCCGAACCGCACCGGGCCGGCGGCGCCCGCGGCATCCGATCCGATCCGCGGCACGGCTGGATCCCGTGCGATACGCACGCCCGGGAAGAGGTCCCGAGGTCGAAACTCCGCGCCCACAGGCTCGTCGATCCCCCGTCGTATGTCCGTCTGCCGCACGCCGTTGCCGTTGCCGTCCGCGTAGACCTGCACGCGGAAGCCACCTTCCTCCGGGAGGAACCGAAGACCGACCGCGGCGCCGCGCCGCACGGCCAGAGCGCGGGCTCGCGCGACCTCGCCCGCCAGGTACCGCGCCGCCCCGAGGAGCCGCACGGTGTCTCCGCGCGCCGTCAGCGCCGGAAGTGACAGCCCGAGAAGCACGGCGACCAACGCCGCTGCCAACGCCTCGTCCATCTCCCCACTCTGCGCCTCGCCAGATGCGACCGCGATGGGCGAGCGATGCGGACGCCCCACGCGGCGCGAGCTTCATCGCTCGTCAGGCGACCCGACGGTCACGAGCGGCTTCAGCCGCAGGAAGGTCCTTTCGCCGATTCCCCGGACGTTCATCAGCTCCTCGAGCCTGGTGAAGCCGCCGTTCTCTTCGCGGTACTCGACGATCCGCTGGGCGGTGCGCGGACCCACGCCCGGCAACGTGTCCAACTCGGCAAGCGTCGCTCGATTGAGATCGACCAGGCCGGCGTCCGGCATCGTCCGTTCGGTCGTCGGCTCGGCCGGCGGGTCCTGTCCTCCCCACGCAGCACCTCCTCCGCCAGCGCTCAACACCGTACAACAGACCGCAAGCCCTACCATGAGACGTCGCATCGATCCCTCCCGGCGATATGGCTGACCGGCGCCGCGGCGTCCGGCCTCGTCAGACGGCCCCGCGCGAAGCCGCGTTTGGCAGAGAGGCCGGAACGGCGCCCGGCTTGTCGGCGGGGCCGGCCCGCACCGAAGCAAGACGAGTGCCATCCGAGCGCACGACGGCCCGTCTTGCCTGTTGGGGGCAGACGCGGCCCAGGCTGTGACCACCGCAGTTACCCGGGCGACGGGCGCACGATGCGTTACCCCGTGGCCGGAAGCGAACGAGGCAGGCCGCCGGTTCACGGCAACGCGACCCCGGCGCCAACCACCGTCCGAACTCCGGGTGCCGGACCCGGCGCGCGTCAGGTCGCGGCCAACCGCGGCAGTGAGGGTGTTGCTGGAGGATCCGACAGTAGGTCAGGCGCGCATGACGGCGCGCCACTAGGGAAACCGGCGGCGACGTCCGAACCGGCCGATGGCAACCGCCAGCGGCTCGGGTCACGCAATATCGTCGGGCACGTGCACCTCGACCATGCCGTTGGTCA
Source organism: Acidobacteriota bacterium (assembly GCA_021296475.1). Taxonomy (GTDB): domain Bacteria; phylum Acidobacteriota; class Vicinamibacteria; order Vicinamibacterales; family UBA8438; genus JAGWAJ01. The sequence continues at coordinate 364 of JAGWAJ010000007.1, read as the reverse complement.
CGCGGACGGGATAGACCGTCAACGCGCGGTACACCGGCGGTCCGAGGGCCTGACCGTCTGCGAGACGGAACCGGCCGCTGTGCCAGGGGCAGGTCACCGCTCCGTCCTCGCACGACCCCTCCGACACCGGGCCCCCGGAGTGCGTGCAGCGGTCGTCGACGGCGTGCATGGCGCCCCCGGCGTTGAACACCGCGATGCGCCGGTCGCCGGCGAAGACCAGCTTGCGCTTGCCGGGCCCGAAGTGCTCCGCCCGGGCGACGGTCACCGTGCGCCCCATCCTCGCCCGATGCTACCAGTCCCGCCCCGGCGCTGGTAAGCCGGTCGGGGGCGGAAGAGACGCGCACCACAGCCCGCTGCGTCCCGC
>JAGWAJ010000091.1 GCA_021296475.1 Acidobacteriota bacterium | reverse complement strand
CTGTCTTGTGGTTTAGTCGTTGCTGGCCCCTTCCTCTTCGCCGATTCCCAGGGCCGTGGCCGCGTTCCTCCAGAAGAGGCCCTCGACCTGGTCCTTGGAAAGGCCGGCGATTTCGGCGGCGAACTTCATGGAGAGAAGCTGTTCATAGACCGCCAGGATGGGCCGGCCGTCGCAGTGGGGAAACTGAAGGTCACCCCGGTCGGCATCGTAGTGCTCCCAGGCTCTCCCCAAGGCAGCGTAGTGCCCGTGAAAAAACGCCGCCCCCACCCCATCCGAGCCCCAGAAAATACGTCGTGTGTCCTCTTTGGTGAGCAGGGAGATGTAGGGCCGGGGGTCCGTCACCGCCGAAGTGTCGTAGTGGATGTTAGGCATGTCCCTGAGCCGTTCCACCGCCTCTTGCATGGGCCAGTAGGTGAAGCTGCGGGCGCAGTGGGCCAGCAGCCACTTGAGGTTGGGATAGCGTTTGGTGGTGTACTCCTCCAGGTCCTGCAGGTTGAGTTGGTCGGCGCAGCCGCGAAATCGAGAAAGGTGCATGGTCACCCACAAGCCGTGGTGGTTGGCGAACTCCATCTGCTCGTGGGGCAGAAACTCATGGATGCGGCACTGGGCGATGTCCCCGGTGACCGAGTGGGTGCGGTAGGGCTTCAGGCCGACGAACTGGGGGTGCTTCAGGTCCCGCTCGATATCCTCCAGCTTGCAGGAGGGGGTCACCAGGCGGTTGTGACGCACGCCGGGCACCTCGTCGATCTCGCCGCGATTCAACTCCACGTGTTTGGCCACGTCGGTTCCCGGGAAGGGGTGTCCCAGGATGAGGTACTGCATGCGCCGGCCCGGGTAGAGGACCTCGGCCCACTGATTCAAGGTCTCCAGGTCGTTGTCCTCCTTTTTGAGCGAATCCGGATCCACTCCGGTGACGGCGGAGCGCCAGAAGCAATGGATGTGGGCGTCCAGGATTCGGGAAGGAACGAAGTCCTCCAGTTCCTCCTCCCAGACCTGCCGATCACAGTCGCGGTAGTCGATGTTTGCTTGAGCCATGGGTATCCCTCCTGGAACACGGTATTGTCGGACGATTCTAAAACAATATGCTCATGAGCCTTTTGCAAAATTCGTCGTGCAGCGCTGGGGACGTTGTTGAATTACTGGAATTACTTCGATCAGCCGCTGCTGTATTGCTTTGATTCAATCACGTTCGCTACACGCTCTTTACCAGTTATTCCAGTAATTCAACAACGTCCCCGACTTGCTACCCGGAAACACCGCCGGTCCGGCGCAGGATCAGGCTGGCCGCCATGGCCACCGCCACCAGCACCAGGTGGCCCAGCACCCCGGTCAGCCACAGGCTGAGGGTGCAGTTGAAGCTTCCCAGATCGAGGATGGGCTCGGTGTTCCCCGGCAGCCTCACCTGGGTCAGGGTGGCCCAGGCCGTAAACAGGAGGCAGGCCAGGATGCCCAGGTAGGCTCCCCTGGCCAGCGTCCAGCGGAACAGCATGCCCAGGGCGAACAGCCCCAGGATGCCCCCGGTGAAGATCATGGTCATGGTGAGGGAGAACTCGACCAGGGAGGCGCTGTCGATCCGGGTCCACTGGAGCGCCAGCAGAATGGAGGCGGCGCCCAGCCCGACGACCGAGATCCTGCCGGCCAGCAGCCTGAGGCTCTCGGAGGCGCGGGGGCGCAGCTTCCCGAAGAAGTCGTTGACCACCACCGTCGCCAGCGAATTGAGATCCGAATCCAACGAGGACATGGCGGCGGCGATGAGCGCCGCCAGAACCATGCCCTTGAGACCCGCCGGGAATTGGGTGCTGACGAAATGGGGAACGATGCGGTCCTTGACGGCCATGACCTCCGGCGGCACCACCTCTGCGCTGAACTGATAGTAGGACCAGAGAAGCGCTCCCAGCAGCATGAACAGCAGCCACACCGGCACGCAGGCCCCGGCTCCCATGACGGCCCCGCGGACGGCTTCCCGATCGGATCGGGCCAGAAGGTAGCGCTGCACGTTGTGCTGGTTGCAGCAGAAAGACTGCAGCCACGCGACTATCGACCCGAGGATCAGCAGCCACTGGTTGTTTTGGGCGGCGTCCCATTGCCAGCGGTCGATCTCGAACTTTCCCCCCTCCCAGGCGGCCGCAAGAATCTGCGAAGGAGCGGCGTCGGACCCGAACAGGATGAGCAGGATGCAGAGCAGTCCCCCACCCACCAGGAAGATTCCCTGAACCACATCGGTCCAGACCACGGCCTGGATGCCGCCGATCAGGGTGTAGAGCACGGTTACCGCGCCCAGAATCAGGATCACGCCGGTGACGCCCCATCCGGTCAGCACCGCCGTGGCCAGCGCCAGAAAGTAGTAGGTGACGCTGACGTCGGCCACCCGGCTGACCAGAAAGGTGGCGGCGCCATAGGCGCGCGCGGGGTAGCCGAACCGCTGTTCCAGGTACTCATAGGCCGTCATGCGCACGTTGTGCCGGTAGAACACCACGATGCGCCGGGCCAGCAGCAGCATCACGATCAACGGCACCAGGTGGGCGGGGATCAGGAACATGTTGTCGTGGAAGACGTTTCCGGGGTGTCCCACGAAGGTGGCGCTCCCGCAGATGGTGCCCAGGATGGAGAAGGCCACCACCCAGCCCGGTACGCTGCGAGCCGCCAGAAAGTAGTCCTCGGTGGTCTTTTGCCGCCGCGAAAAGTAGACCCCCAGCAGAGCCACCCCGCTCAGGTAGACCACGACGATGCTGGTATCTATGGGCGAGACGGTGGATGGTTGATTGGGTGATGAGTTCTCGGATGCCGTTGAGAAATGCAGGCCGGCGGTCGAAATGGTCCACAGCCATCGACGGCGCTGGAATCCACTTGCTTCCGGGTAGCCACTAAATCTATCGGATGCTGATGGGCTGTTCAACCCGGTTTCCCGGGATAGCCCCTGGTTCTTGACAGAGCACATGCACCGTATAGAATGGCATGTAGATACGTTTCGGAAAGCCATCCGTAATCGTGGCGAGCTTGATTCAGACTCTTTCCTGGAAAGATCGCAGCGTTAAGAAAATCGTGGCCGCAGATCGAGAAGTTTTCCGTGAGACCTTGTTGAGGCTCCTACCGCTCATTGGAGCGCCGGAAATCATCGAGGAGTCGATGCAACTATAACGCCTCCTCATTGGACCGGCTGGCCTTGGTTCCGTCTTGCAGAGGTGCGCTGTCCGACCCTTACCTGCCTCCCTGAAGAGGCGCGGCGATCACCTGAATTCAATTCCCGCAGCACTGATAGCAGCCCGGTAACTGAAGAATTCTTCAAAGGAACCGGCGCCCGGATGCGTCCCATCCATTGGAGCCGGACACCTCTGCAGGCGGCGGAGATCTATCCAAACGAAAACGCCTTCATTGGCCCCTCAATGACTATTGGATGTATGTCACACCCGATGGAATGACTGACGCCGACGATGAAATCCTGGCTCGCAGGGCCGCCGAGGGAGACAGGAACGCCTTTTCTGAGTTGCTGGAGCGCCACTACGGCCTCATCTACCGCGTCGGGGCGCGTATGCTCGGCAACGGAGCGGAGGCGGAGGATCTGGCCCAGGATGTCTGCCTGGGGCTGGTGACCAGGCTGGCGTCCTACGGCGGGAAGAGTCGCTTCACCACCTGGCTTTACCGGGTGGTGGTGAACGCGGCGCGGGATTCGATGCGTCGCGACTCCACCCGCCGCCGACACGAGCAGGAATTCGTCGAGCAGGACGGCCTCGGTCATCGCCGGAGCGTTACGGGCAGCGAGGATTCCGTCTGGCTGCAGCAAGTGCTGGGCCAGTTGAGCGAAGAGCTGCGAGCCACGGTGATCCTGGTGCTGGCGGAAGGCCTGAAACACGGGGAAGCCGGCAATATCCTGGGGGTCAGCGAAGCAACGGTCTCGTGGCGGCTGCACCAGGTGCGCAAGCAGTTGCGCAGCCAAAAGACACAGTCTAAGAGGATGGTGTTGTGAGAGACGAACTGGAAAAGCTCGAAAAGGAACTGAAGCGCGGGGCGCCCGAACCGAATCCGGCGGTGAGAAAGCAGACCCACTCGAAGGCCATTGAGGCCTTTGACAGACACCACCAAGGATTGTCCATTCAGCCGCGTCAGACAGGGCAGGAGGTAAAGATCATGTCCTGGCTGAAACAGAGAATCCATCCCCTTCAACTTCGTTATGTAGCGGCTGCCTGTGCCTTGTGCCTGGTGCTCGCCGCGGGCGGCGCCGGCTATTGGCTGCTCACCTGGTCTACCGAACCAGCTGAAACCGGTCAGGTCGCCAGACTGGAACCCGAACCTTCGGAGGCGGCCGCCACGGGCGATTCACTCAAGCCCCCCGAAGAGGCTAGTCAGGCCGAGGCCTCCGGTCCTCCGCCTGTAGCCGAGTCCGCGCCGGCGCAACCGGAAAAGCCGGCACCCCGACCCGCCAAGGAGGCAGCTCAATCCCCGAAGGCCGCTGAACCGGCTCCGGTGGCGGCAACCGAGGGTGTCGCCGTCGAGGCGCCGAGCCAGGGACCGGTTCTGAGCATGGAATCCCCTGTGGCTACCCATGCAGATCCCAGGCGGCCACCCGTCCCCGTCGCTCCGCCTCCACCTCCGCCCGGGTCGGCAGCGGCCTTCGGCGGCGTCTCCGCCTCCAGGTCCGCGATGGTTCGCAGCCAGGCTACGGGCCGCCCTGCCACTCTCGGCCGCACCAGGATGAGGATGGCTGCCGAGGATCCCGGCATGCTCCCGGAGAGAGGCGCCCAGGCAGGCGACCGTTTTGCGAGCGTCGATCCCAACCGGTTGAAGGTGGCTGCCGAGGAACCGGTGTCGACCTTCTCGATCGACGTCGATACCGCTTCCTACAGCTTTACACGCGCCTCGCTCCAGCAAGGTGTGCTGCCGCCCAAGGAGGCCGTTCGCATCGAGGAGCTGATCAATTACTTCCCCTACGACTATCCGGCACCCTCGGGTCGAGACAACCCCTTTGCGACTCAGGTGACGGTATTGCCTGCTCCCTGGAACCCCTCGACCCGTCTGATGCATATCGGCATCCGCGGATTCGAGCTGACGGGTCCTCGCCCGCGGGCCAACCTGGTGTTTCTGATCGACACCTCGGGTTCCATGGGCCAGCCCGACAAACTGCCCCTGTTGGTCAATTCGCTTCGCCTGCTGCTTGGGTTCCTGGCGCCGGAGGACCGGGTAGCCATTGTGACCTATGCGGGAGCCTCGGCCACGGCCCTGAAGCCCACTCGGGTGAGCGAGCGGGAGAAGATCCTAGCCGTCCTCGGCCAACTGAGAGCCGGCGGCTCCACCGCCGGCGCCTCGGGGATTCAACGCGCCTACCGACTGGCCCGGCAGCACTTCATCGCCGATGGCGTCAACCGCGTGATCCTGGCCACCGACGGCGATTTCAACGTGGGGATCACCGACCTGGACCAACTCCAAGGCTATGTCGAGCGCGAGCGGAAAAGCGGCGTCTACCTTTCTGTGCTCGGCTTCGGCATGGGCAATCTGAATGACAGGCTCATGCAGGCCCTGGCGCAGAACGGAAACGGCGTCGCCGCCTACATCGACACCCTTTCCGAAGCCCAAAAGGTCCTGGTGGAGGAAGCCACCTCGACGCTCTTCCCCATCGCCAAGGATGTCAAGATCCAGGTCGAGTTCAACCCGGCCCGAGTGAGCGAGTATCGGTTGATCGGTTACGAGAGCCGGATGCTGGCCCGTGAGGACTTTCAAAACGATCGGGTGGATGCCGGCGAGGTCGGCTCCGGCCACCGTGTGACTGCCATCTACGAAATCACCCCGGTGGGTTCCGGGGGCGAGCGCGTGCCGCCCCTACGCTACGAGTCGCAGAAGAAGTCAGGGCCGAGCGCCGGAAGCAATGAATACGCTTTTGTGAAGATCCGTTACAAGTTGCCGGAATCGGACACCAGCACCCTGATCTCCCAGGCGGTGACCGCCGCCAATGAACACCAGCGGATCGAACAGGCCCCTCTGGACGTGCGCTTTGCCGCGGCTGTGGCAGGGTTTGGTCAACTGCTGCGGGAAAGTGCCTATACGGAAAAATTCGATTACGACGAGGTGATCGAGCTGGCCCAGGGAGCCCGCGGGGAGGACCGCTTCGGCTATCGCTCCCAATTCCTCCAACTGGTGCGGCTGGCCCGGTCGGCGGCCCGACCCGCGATTGCGCCTTGAGCGGCTCGCGAGTTCACACCGCCGGCTCGGATCTGCTTTACAATTCCCACCCAAGGCGCTATGGTTGCGCCCCGAAATCGGTTCGGTCCGATACCGATTCCAGTTCTTTCTGTTCCGCCCACCACCGGAATGAACGCTCCCCACTCTCAAGGCGGCCGGTCGGGGGACCTGCGAGGGAAGCGCGGCTTTATCCTGACGGGGATCGCCGGCTCCCACACGCTGTTCCACGCCTTCCAGCACAGCCTGCTGGTATTGTTTCCCAATATACGGGAGACCTTCGCCCTTTCCAATCTGCAGACCACCTCCATTTCCGCGGTGCAGGAGGTCGTGGCCGGAGTGATCGATCTGCCCGGAGGGGTGGCGATGGACCTGTTCAAGCGGTACTGGGGTGTGGTCATGACCCTCTGCATGGGCGGCTTCGGAATCGGCTGGATGGTGGTCGGCACGGCTCCCGGGTACCTGACGGTCCTTTCCGGAATGGCGATCGTGGCCGCTTCCTCCTCGCTCTGGCATCTGCCGGCCATGGCGGCTCTTTCCAACCGCTTTGCCGAGCGGCGCGGCTTCGCCCTGTCGGTTTACGGAGTTGGCGGCAACGTGGGGGAGATCCTGGGACCGGCCACCACCGGCTTGCTGCTGGGGATGCTCGCCTGGCAAAGCATCATCGGCTCCTATGCCCTGCTTCCCCTGCTCCTGATGGTTCCCGTCTACTGGGCTTTTCGGGACATCGGAAGCCGGCAGCCGGGCTCGGTTTCGGTTCCGGATAAGGCCAATTTGTCGGACCAGCTCGGTTATACCCGGCAGATGTTCAGAAACGGTGTCCTGTGGGGAATCATCGCCGTGGCCGGGCTGCGGGGCATGGCCTTTGTGGCCTTCACCGCGGTCATCGCCCTCTACGCCAAGGATGTGCTGGATTTGAGCGACCAGACGCGGGGATACTATCTCTCGCTTTTGAGCCTGGTCGGAATGGCCGCCTCGCCGGTGCTGGGTCATCTCTCGGACCGGTTCGGCCGAAAGACGGTCCTGGTGCCCAATCTGCTGGCTCTGGGAGTGCTGACCCTGCTGATGGCCTGGTATGGTCACCTGGGAGCCTTCCCGGTGCTGCTGCTGCTCATGGGAGTCTTCCTCTACAGCGACCAGCCCGTGCTGACCGCCGCCGCCTTGGACGTGGCCGGTCGGCGCACCACAACCACCGCCATCGGGTTCGTCTCCTTCTCCCGGTTGGCCCTGAGCGCTCCCTCTCCGGTGATTGCGGGTTGGCTGTACAATCCCGAGGCCATGCATACGGTGTTCTACTACATTGCGGGCCTCTTCTTCCTGGCCGCCTGCGGTCTCTATCTGCTCCCGTTGCGAAAGGGATGACAGGCCGCGTCGGGCGGGGCAAAATAGAGACACTGTTATCGGGAGGGCTTAATGGACAAGGTCCTGATCGTGATTGGCGACGCCTCCGAAGCCATGGATACGCTCTACCCCTACTACCGCGTGCAGGAGGACGGGTTCGAAGCGGTAGTGGCGGCTCCGGAAAAACGGCGTTATCATCTCGTCATACATGAGATACCGCCCGGATGGGAGGTGACTCGGGAATCGCCCAGCTACCACTGGAACTCCGACATCGCCTTTCGGGACGTCGAGCCGGACGAGTATGCCGGTCTCTTTGTTTCAGGGGGACGGGCGCCGGAGTATCTGCGCTACGATAGACACCTGATGAACATCGTTCGCCATTTCTTTGAAGCGGGCAAGCCCGTGGCCTCGGTGTGTCACGGAGCCGAGATCCTGGCGGCGTCGGGCTTCGTCCAGGGAAGGCGCATGGCTACCGTGCCCAAGTGTAAATTCGACGTGGAGATCTGCGGCGCGACCTTCGTGGACCACGGCTGCGTGCGGGACGGCAACCTGGTGAGCGCCCGCACCTGGCACGACAACGCGCTCTACATGAAAGAGTTTGTCCGCATGTTGCTGGACGCCAGACGGCTCCAGGGCGGGTAGAATCCCGAAGAGCCGGCCCCCGAACTGGCCGGCAACCGAACCCGCTTCGAGGTTTCGAAAAAAAGGGACCTGCAATGACTATTCTTCGCCGCCTGGTCATGACTGCCGCCCGGGTTCTGGTCCAGAATGAGAGGTCCTCGAGGAAGAGGTCAAGCCCCGGGCCAAGGAGGCCTGGCGGGAGGCTCGCCCCGAAATCGAGAAAGCCGGGCGTGGGCTCAAGCGTCTTGCCCGCAATGTCCGGGACCAGTATCGCAAGGGCCGTCGGGGCGATTGAGGTTAGCCATGGATTCCCCAAATGGCGGTCCGACGGCAATGACCATCCTCCCGCTGGGAGAACACATCGGAGCCGAGGTGCGGGGTATCGACGTGGCCTCTCCCCACGGCGAGGAGACCCTTGCCCAGCTCCGCCGGGCTCTTTACAGGCATTCGGTGCTGGTCTTCCACGACCAGGACATCTCCGACGAGCAGCAGGTGGCCTTCACACGGGGCTTCGGCCGGCTGCAGATGACCCTGGCCAGCGATCCTTACGGAGGCGGAGGCTTCATCAACCGCATCGCCAACGTGGATGAGGAAGGCCGCCTCATCCCTCCCCGGGACAAGCGTTCCCTCTATCAGGCCGGCAACATGCTCTGGCATTCCGACGGTTCCTTCAAAGCCGTCCCCTTGCGGGCCTCCATGCTGTCGGCCAGGGTGGTGCCGCCCCGCGGGGGCGAGACCGAGTACGCCAGCCTTCGGGCCGCCTACGCGGCTCTGTCCGAGCCCCGGAAGGCCCAACTGGAGGGATTGGTCGCCGAGCACAGCATGGCCCACTCGCGGGCCCAGATCGCTCCCGGCCTGTTGACCGAGGCCTTCCGCAAGGAAACGCCCCCGGTCCGCCACGTGATGGTCCGCACCGTCCCCGAGACCGGAGAGAAAACCCTCTACGTGGGATCTTACGCCTCCCACATCATCGGATGGGAGCGTGAGAAGGGCCGAGCCCTGCTCGAGGAGCTTCTGGAATGGGCCACCCAGCCGAAGTTCGTCTACCGGCACCAGTGGGAAACCAACGACCTGGTAATGTGGGACAACCGCACCTGCCTCCACCGCGGCCGTCCCTGGGACAACGCGGTCTACAAGCGCATCATGCATCGCACCACCCTGGCCGGAGACGGCCCCACCGTCCCCAACAGCAGCCGGAAGCCGATCTGTACCTGGAACGGCGGTCCGGGGATGTTTCCCGTCAGGTACCGGCCGTCCCGGCCTCGGGTCTGAGCGAAGTCTGGATTGGTAGGTTGTCCGCTCAGACCGCAGGCCAGGTCGCTGGAGTCGACGCAGTAGTTGGCCACGGTCGGGAACTCCTGGTTCAGCGTCACGTTGTCGAGGTTCAGGAGGTTGAAGAATTCCAGTGAAAGGAGGGCATGGCCGGTCTCGCCCAGTGGAAACCGCTTCTGCACCCGGAGGTTGATGTCGGCGGTCGGCTTGTTCCAGAAGGCGTTTCTGGTGAACGGCACGCCGGGGGAGCGATAGGGACGGTCGGCGCCGCCCCGGTCCTCGTTCGCATCGGCGCCCATGCGCGCGTCGAAGGGAGCGCTCGACAGAAGGTGCAAGCCGGTCGAGAGGTCGATCGCTCCGGGCAGCATGACAACGCCTTGGGCGTGGAACTGGTGGCGCCGGTCGAGCCGGCTGGGACCGTACTCGGAAGCCAGGTCATACCCGTTCTCGTAGGAAATCCCCCCCCGCATCCCGCTCGTTGTCGTCGCTCGATTCGTTCTTCGACAGCACGTAGTGGGCGCTGAGCTGGCCCCAGGAACGACGCAACTCGGAGCTGACGGTCAGCGCCCGATAGAGCGCCTCCGCTGTCGACTCACGCACGGTGACGCTGTCGAGCGCCGGGACCGGACGCAGGCTCGCGCCGCGCAAACCGAAGAACGGGCGTTCGGCCGGATCGTCCGGTCGCAGCGACGGCAAAGGGACGTTGAGGTCTCGGTTCCGTTCCAAGCGGGTGGTATCGACCACCAGCACGTCAGCCCCCAGCGACCAGCCGGGACGGATCTCACGCTGCAAACCGCCGCCGTACTGGCGCGCCATCGGATTCTTGACGCCGGCGTCCACCAGGGTGACACGCGCTCCGGCAAACGGGTTGTTCTCGATTCCTAGGGCCTCGGCGATGGCCGTGATCTGGTCCGGAGCCAGCGTCGGGAGATTGTCGAGTGACCGCCGGTTGAGATCGATCCCGATGAGTTTCATCTGATCGTACAGCGTAACGTGAGGGCTTCCCACCGGTGCCGGGAACGGCAGAGAAACGCTCAGGTCCCCCGGCGGCAACCGGAAATTGTTCGTCGGTGCAGCCATCAGCAGCAAGGGGGTCCGCGCGTAATAAACGCCGGCGAGTCGAAACGGTTGGGAATGGACCCGCCGACCCCGATGATGTCCAGGGTCGTTTCGACGTCCGACCCGAAGACCAGGTAGCCACCGTTCTGGAAGAAGCCGAACTTCTGATCGATGAAGACGTGGTTGTAGTCGAATCCCGCCTTCAGATTGTGGTCGTTGATGATCCAGGTCAGGTTGCCGGCCGCCTGCGCCCGCCAGTCGAACTGGGTCGTCGGGCGGAAGCTGCGGGTCCCGAACTCACCGAGGGAGAGATCGACGAGCGGTTTGAGTGCGTTTGCGGAACGGGGACGATCCTCGCGCGAGTACTGTCCGCGCAGCTCTAAGAGCAGACTCGGGGAAGTCACGCTGGTGAACTGCCCGACGATCGTCTGGGTCGCGTCCTCCTCGGTTCCGTTGGTTTCCAGCGAGCGGTGGGTGGTGGG
>JAGWAJ010000090.1:5314-12783 GCA_021296475.1 Acidobacteriota bacterium | reverse complement strand
ATGCCGAACGAGACGCCGCCCGCGGCGTCCTCGAACCAGAGCGCGGCCCAGGCGTCGTAGCTCAGGATGACGACGAAGATGAGCGCGAGATAGAGGAAGTAGCGGTGGACGTTCTGCAGGATCAGCGGGAACGAGTTTTCGCCCCGGAACGCGTTGCGTGGCTCGCCGACGGCGCACGACGGCGGGTCGGCCCAGAACGCCTTGTAGTACGCCCCCCGGTAGTAGTAGCAGGTCACGCGGAATCCCGCCGGCGCCCACAGGATCAGGAACGCGGGCGAGAACGGCAGCCAAGCCGGCCACCACCCGGGCTTCGGCCCGAACAGGCTGTGTCCGGCGAGTACAGCGGCGACAGGTAGTTGCCTACGGCGTAGTGCTCGCCCTGGAACGCGGCCCAGGTCAGGTAGATGATGGCGCCCACGAGCGCGGCGAGGACGGCCGCCGGCTGCACCCACCAGGCGTCCCGCCGGGACGTCTCGCCAAACCCCCGCACAGGTATCGCAATCTGCACCCGCTCCATCTCGATGCTCCGTATAGGCGACGGGAAACGACCCCGAACGGGGCCTACGACCGCCGGATCCGCCCATAGAATACCACCCGCGGCAGTGCCGGAGGCGGACGCGAGGAGGGCGGGCAGTGGTACACTGCCAAGCATGAGCGGCGACACGAAGGCGATCGTCGGCACGATCGTCGGGACCGGCCTGCTCGTGGCCGGCCTGCTGTCGGCGCAGATCTCGAGCGGCCATGCGAGCCTGAACACCCGCATCGACGACCTGAGCGATGCCCTGAACGGCCGCATCGACGACCTGAACGGCCGCATCGACGACCTGAACGGCCGCCTCGACGGCCTGAGCGCCCGTGTCGACCGCATCGAGGCTCGTCTGGTCCGGTTCGACGAGCGCCTGCGCGGGGTCGAGATCGCGTTCGCCAAGGTCGATCAGCGCCTCGAGACGCTCGAACGCACCCTTCTGCCGCCGGCGTCGCCACCCCCCGACTGAGGCGCACGCCGACGGCGCACGCGCGGCCGCCGACGCGCCCTATACTATTCGCCAGCACGGTCCCCACGACCTGCGAAGGACACGCGGGAAGGCGGCGCCGCCCGCGAGGGAGAACGACCATGTCACTCAGAATCAACGACGTCGCGCCGGACTTCACGGCCGACACGACCGCGGGGACGATCAGCTTCCACCAGTGGATCGGAGACGGCTGGGCGATCCTCTTCTCGCACCCCAAGGACTTCACGCCGGTCTGCACGACCGAGCTCGGCACCGTGGCCGGCCTCCGGCCGGAGTTCGAGAAGCGCAACTGCAAGGTGCTCGGGATCAGCGTCGACGGCGTCAGCGACCACGAGCGGTGGTCGAAGGACATCGAGGCGTCGCAGGGCCACGCGCTGAACTACCCGCTCGTGGGCGACCCGGAGCTGAAGGTCGTCAAGGCCTACGACATGCTGCCGGCCGGCGCCGGCGACACGTCGGCGGGGCGCACTCCGGCCGACAACGCCACCGCGCGGTCCGTCTTCGTGATCGGCCCCGACAAGCGCATCAAGGCGACGCTTACCTACCCGATGAGCACGGGGCGCAACTTCGACGAGATCCTGCGGCTGCTCGACTCGTGCCAGCTCACGGCGACGAAGAAGGTGGCCACGCCGGCCAACTGGAGCCAGGGCGGAGACGTCATCATCCTGCCCGCCGTCTCCGATGCCGAGGCGCGCGAGAAGTACCCGGACGGCTGGCAGGCGCCGCTCCCCTACATCCGCATCGTCCCGCAGCCGAAGTAGCCCGCGCCGGGGGCGGTGCGCCGCCCCCCTTGCCCCGCGGGGGCCTACTCCGCGTCCATGTGCGGATAGCGGTAGTCGCGCGGCGGCGAGAAGTTCTCCTTCGTGGTCCGGGTGCTCACCCAGCGGAGGAGATTGAGCGAGCTGCCCGCCTTGTCGTTCGTCCCCGACGCCCGCGAGCCCCCGAAGGGCTGCTGGCCCACCACCGCCCCCGTCGGCTTGTCGTTGATGTAGAAGTTGCCGGCCGCGTTGCGCAGCCGCTCGTGCGCCTGGTTGATGGCGCGCCGATCGGTGGCGAAGATGCCGCCGGTGAGCGCGTAGGGCGACGTGGTGTCGCACAGCTCCAGCGTCCGCTCGTACTCCGCGTCGTCGTAGACGTAGAACGTCAGCACCGGCCCGAACAGCTCGACCGCCATGGTCGTGTAGCGCGGGTCGTGGGCCCGGATGAGCGTCGGCGCGATGAAGTAGCCGTCGCTGTCGTCGCACGTGCCGCCGGCGACGACGTCGGCGCCGGCGTCCGCCCGCGCGGCGTCGATGGCCGCCTTGTTGGTGGCATAGGACGCCGGGTCGATGACCGCGCCCATGAAGTTCGAGAAGTCGGCCACGTCGCCGTAGCGGATGGCCGCCACCCGGTCGACCAGCTCCTGCCCGTGGGCGTCCCAGAAGCTCCGCGGCAGGTAGGCGCGGCTCGCCGCGCTGCACTTCTGCCCCTGGTACTCGTAGGCGCCGCGGATCAGCCCGGTCATGAGCGCCTCGGGATCGGCGGACGCGTGGGCGAAGACGAAGTCCTTGCCGCCGGTCTCCCCGACGATGCGCGGGTAGCTGCGGTAGCGGGCGATGTTGGCGCCGACGGTGCTCCACATCCCCTGGAAGACCTCGGTGCTCCCGGTGAAGTGGACGCCGCCCAGCTCGGGGTGGCTCATCGCCGGGTCGCCGATCTCGCCGCCGCTCCCCGGCACCAGGTTGATGACGCCGTCCGGGAGCCCCGCCTCCTTGAGGACCTGCATCAGCCAGTGGGCCGAGAAGACGGCGGTCGAGGCCGGCTTCCAGACGACCGTGTTCCCCAGCATGGCGGGGCTGGTCGGCAGGTTGCCGGCGATCGCCGTGAAGTTGAACGGGGTCACGGCAAAGACGAAACCCTCCAGCGGCCGGTACTCGACGTAGTTCCAGGTCCCCGGCCCGCTCTCCGGCTGCTGCTCGAAGATCTGCGGCAGGTAGCCGACGTTGAAGCGGAGGAAGTCGATCAACTCGCACGCGGCGTCGATCTCCGCCTGCATGCACGTCTTGCCCTGGTTCAGCATCGTGGCCGCGTTCAACACCTGCCGGTACTTCCCGGCCAGCAGGTCGGCGGCGCGGAGGAAGATGGCCGCGCGCGCCTCCCAGGGCAGCTCCGCCCAGGCCGGGCGGGCGGCCGCGGCGGCGGCGATGGCGCGGTTGACCGTCTCTGCGTTCCCCTTGTGAAACGTCGCCACGGCGTGGCGGTGGTTGTGCGGCAGGACCGAGCGCCCGAGGTTGCCGGTCGTGACCTCCTCGCCCCCGATGACGAGCGGGATCTCGATGGTGCGGCCGGCGAGCTCGTCGAGCCTGGCCTTCAGCTCCTGCCGCTCGGGCGAGCCCGGAACGTAGCCCAGGACGGGCTCGTTGACGGGCCTGGGAACGGTGACGCGCGCGTTGATCATCTGGCTGCGGCTCCTTCTGTCTCCGAAGTATCCGGCCGGCGCGCTCAACACGCGCCGAAGCGGGACGGCGCGGTCGCTCGGAGCGCGGCGCCAAGGAAGCTGCCGGCGTCCGCCGCGCCTGCGGCCCGCGGTGAGCCGGCGGCCTCCGATGCGCCCGCGGCCTCCGGCGGGTCGGCTTCCGGCGGGTCGGCCTCCGGCGGATCGGGGGCCTCCGACGGACCGCCGCCGTCGACGACGATGTCGGCGACCAGGGCCGCGGTCAACGGCGCCAGCAGTACGCCGTACCGGAAATGGCCCGACGCGTACACCAGTCCGGGGATCGCCGTCGAGCGTCCGATGACCGGCAGCCGGTCGGGCGTCGCGGGGCGCAGCCCGACGCGGGCCGTCACGAACGACGCTTCGCTCACGGCCGGCATCACCTTGCCGGTAGCGTCGATGAGGGCCCGGATGCCGGCCACGGTCGCCCGCTCGTCGAAGCCGACCTCCTCCACCGTCGCCCCGACCAGCACCGAGCCGTCGCTCCAGGGGACGACGTAGCAACCCGGAGCCCAGACGACGCGGCCGAGGGCCGGCGCCGGCCACCCGAGATGGAGCAACTGGCCCCGGACCGGCCGCACCGGCAGCGGCTCGGCGCCTTCGACCTCGATGCGGCCCGACCAACTGCCGGCCGCGAGCACCGCCGTGTCGCAGACGAAGCTCTCGCCCGCGGTCTCGACGCGAACCCCCTCGCCGTCCGCGGCGACGCGAGTGGCCGCGGTGGCAGTATGGAACGACACCTCGTGCACGATCGCGGCGCTCCGCAGCGCCGCGGTCAGATCGCGCGCGCCGACGAAGCCGTGCGACCCGATCCGCAGCCCGCCGCGGACCGCCGCCGCCAGGTGCGGCTCCGCCTCGCGGGCGGCTGCCGCGTCGAGCAGCTCCGCCTCCACGCCGCGCCCGCTGCACATCCGCTCCACATTCGCCAGGTGGGCAAGGCCCGCCTCGTCGAGCGCCACCTCGAGCGTCCCGGAACGGACGTACTGCACGGTCGCCCCGGAGTCCTCGACCACGTTCGAGACGAACTCGTCGTACAGCTCGAGGCTGTGGGAGGCGAGCTCGAGCAGCGCGTGACCGTCGTGCGCCTCGATGTAGGGCGCCAGCACCCCGGCCGAGGCCTGGGTGGCGCCGGCGCCGATGTCGCGCCGGTCGACCACCTGCACCCGGGCGCCGCGGCGCGCCAGCTCGTACGCGATGGCGCAGCCGACGATGCCGGCGCCGACGACGACAACATGCGGTCTCCGGTCCACGGCCACAATCCCAACCGGAGAGTGTAGCAGGGGAAGACGTCAGCCGCGCGCCGTTGCGGGGGCGCCGTGGCCGGCGCCGCCGAGGATGGGGGCGCTGGAGGCTTCGCGGAGCGAGTCTCTGGGCTACCGGCCGGCCCCGGCGGAGTCGACGCCGGCCACGTCCTCGTCGTAGTAGTCGACCTTGTCGAGGGGCATGACCACGCTCGACAGGACGTTGAGGAGGTGCCCGCCGATGCGCTTGTAGTAGCGCGTGGCGAGGATCAGGGCCGCCGTCGTCCCGGCGTCGCAGTCCCCCCGGCCGACGCGGGTGACGAGCCGGTCGCAGCGGCGCGCGAGGGTGCGGCCGTCGCGGATGAGGGCGAGCGCCGCCTCGCGCTCCGCGGCCCGGAAGACGTGGGAGACGGCCGCGAACATCTTCTCGACGCCGTCCCGCACCCCGCGCAGGTCGTCGAGCAGCGGTCCGGCGGGCAGCGGATCGGGCCGGATGTCGACAATCTCGGACAGGTTCTTCGCGTAGTCGCCGAGCCGCTCGACGTCCTTGACCAGGCTCATCAGCAGCAGCGAATAGGGAACGTCGGCCTCGTTGCCGGGCAGCGACAGGTGCAGGATCACCTGGCGGCGGATGGTCTGCTCGAGGGCGTTGACCTGCGCGTCGCGCTCGTGCAGCCGCGCCCGCTCCGCGTCGGCGCTGCCCACGCTCTCCCCGAAGAAGATGCGCGCGGCCGAGAGGTTCGCCTCGCGGGTCAGGTCGAGCATGCGCCCGAAGTTGTCGCCCATCGCGCGCAGCGGATCGCTGGATCCGAAGATGCGGAGCAGTTCTCGCAGCATGAACCCTTCGCCCCCTCAGGAGAACAGCCGGCCGATCAGGATGCACAGCGCGGGCAGCCCGTAGAACGCCAGGACGATGCCCAGCACGGTCAGCTTGCGCGACCGGAGCGCATAGACGGTCACCCCCCGCGCCAGCCCCAGCGGCACCCGCCGCACCCGCTCGAGCGGATAGATCAGCAACAACCCGCTCACGTTGAACAGCAGGTGCACCAGCGCGATCTCCAGCCCGGCCGACGCGTTCGGCCCCGAGACGGCCAGGGCGGCCAGGAGCGCGGTGACCGTGGTGCCGATGTTGGCGCCGATCGCCACCGGGAACGCCTGCTCCAGGCGCAGCAGCCCGGCGCCGCCGAGCGGCACGAGCAGCGACGTGGTGATGGAGCTCGACTGCACGATGACGGTCACGACGACGCCCAGCAGCAGGGCGACGACGGCGCTCGCCCGGAGCACGTCGTTGATCATCCCCTCGACCCGCGAGTGGACGGCGGAGCGCAGGACGCGGACGAGCAGGAACAGCGCGAAGAAGATGAAGGCCCCGCTCGCCAGGATGAGGAAGACCCCCTGCGCTCCCTCCGCGCGGAAGACCGCCGCCGCCGCGGCCGCGACCGGGGCGAAGCCGGCATCGAGGGCGCGGCTCAGCGGACTCTCGTAGTCGACCCCGCCCACCCCGCCGAGCGAGCCGGCGAGCAGACTCGCGGTCCGCCCCAGGAAGCCGGTCAGGATCTCGAGCGGCAGCAGAATCAGAACCGCCAGGTAGTTGAAGATGTCGTGGCAGATGGCGATCGGGAACGCCCGCTCGAACTCGTCGCGCCGCCCGGCGTGGGCCAGCGAGACGATGGTCGCCGTGACGGTGGTCCCGATGTTGGCCCCCATGATCATCGGGATCGCGTTGGCGAGCGGCAGCGGGTTCTCCGGCGCCGCCACGAGGCCGACGACCATCGCCGTGGTGACCGACGAGCTCTGGACGACGGTCGTCGCCAGCAGGCCGACGATGAGGCCGATGAACGGGTTGGAGGTGGCTGCAAAGAAGCTCTGGATGAAGTCCTCGCCGAGCAGCCTGAAGCCGTCGCCGAGCCCATTGACCCCGACCAGGAACACGAACAGCAGGGCGAGCGCGGCGAGGAGGCGCGGGGCGAGCGTGGACGGAGGGCGATTCGGGGGCAGCACGGTCGGGCGCACGTCGACTCTCTCCTCGCCGCCCACGGGTCCGGCCCCCTTCCGGTTGGGCGGCGTCATTGTACACGAACGTCGCTCGTCCCCTGCTGGGGACAGGCCTGTCCCGTCCGCGCGACACCCCGGCCGCCGGTTTACCCTTGAAACCCGTACGATTCACGCCATAATTCCCGATACGACGTGGTGTGCGGGGCGGCAAGGCTCTTGCTCGCATGCTTACACAGGCTGAGAGGTGCCCCGATGGTCATGAGACCCGCGCTCTTCGCGGTCGTGCTCGCCGCGGCCCTGGCGGCGGTCGGCGTAGGAGCGTACCTGGCCGTCCGGCAGAACCAGGTGGCGGCGGTAGCCGCGGTCACGGTGGGGGAGGTCGGCCCGCCGGTCGCGGCGGTCGAGGTGACCGAGCAGGTCGTGGCGCCCCCGCCTCCCGTGCGCCCCCCGGCCGAGCCCACGGCGGCAGCGCCCGCGGCTCGTCCCTCCACGCCCGCGGCTCGTCCCTCCACGCCCGCGGCTCGTCCCTTCGCGCCCGCGGCTCGTCCCTCCGCGCCCGCGCCGGCGGCCCCCCAAGCGGCGCGCACGGACGTCCCGGCGGCGCGTGAGGTCGCCCGCCCGCGAGACGCAGAAGCCGTCCGCGCTCCGGCGCCGGAACCGGCGGAGGGCGCGCAGGCCCGCGCGCAGAGCGCTCCGCCGACGGCAGCCGCACCGCCGCCGTCGCCTCGGCGCAGGAACGGGCGGGGG
>JAGWAJ010000090.1:0-5309 GCA_021296475.1 Acidobacteriota bacterium | reverse complement strand
CCCGGTTGGGAGCAGGTATCGACGGATGCGGCTCCGATGGACACCGCGTCTCCGGTGGACACGGCGCGTCATCCGGACTCCGAGCGTCCCACGGACCTTGCGCGCCCTGCGGACGCGGCACGCCCCGCGGACGCGCGCCGCGCCGGCGGGCGCGAACCGATGGTCGCGGACCTGCGGGAGCTCGTCATCGAGGCCGACTCGGTCATCGGCCTGCAGGTGGACAGCTTCGTGACGACGCAGACGGCCGAGGTCGAGGACGACGTTCACGCCCGCATCACCCGCGACGTCCTCGTCGGGGGCGAGGTGGCCATTCCGGCCGGCACGGCGGTCCGCGGCTCCGTCACCCTCGTCGAGCGGGCGGGCCGCGTCAAGGGCCGCTCGCGCCTCGGGGTGCGGTTTCACACCGTAGTGCTCGACGACGGCGTCGAGGTGCCGGTGGTCACCGAGACGGTCTTCCGCGAGGCGGGCTCGGGCGGCAGCGAGCGGGCGGCCAGCATCGGGAGCGCCGCCATCGGCGGCGCCATCCTCGGCGCGATCTTCGGCGGGCGGCGCGGGGCCGCCATCGGCGGCGCGGCGGGCGCCGGGCCCGGCGCGGTCGCGACCCAGGCGGCCGATGGCGAGCCCGCGACCCTGCCCTACGGGTCGACGCTGACCATCCGGCTGGCGCGGCCCGCCGTGCTCGCCGCGCCCCGGCAGGTGCTATAGTGCAAGTCGTGGAGCAGGACGACATTACGCAGGCCGTTCTGTCTCGCGACGAGGTCGTCCGCTACCTGCAGGGCAACGGCGGACAGTCGCCCGACGAGGCCCAGGCAGCCATCACCGGCTATCTGGAGGAGCTCCGCACGACGCAGCGGTACCGGATGTACCGGGCCCTGCAGCACCCCGTCTATCCCATCCTCCGCAAGATCGAGTGCGTCACGGAGGACGTCCGTTTCGTGGACGAGGCGACCCGTGCCGGCCGCGTGATCTACGCCTCGAACCACAAGAGTCACCTCGACTACCTGATCGAGCCGATCGTTCTCGACAACAACCGCATCCGGCCGCCGGTGATTGCGGCCGGGATCAACCTGTTCGGCGGCGCCCTCGGCCTGATCCACAAGTACGTCACCGGAGCGATCCCGATCCGCCGCGACACGAAGGACCCGGCCTACCTGGTCACCCTGAAGGCCTACGTGGCGGAGCTGCTGCAGCGCCACGACCTCTTCCTGTACCCGGAGGGTGGGCGCACCTACAGCGGCGAGATCAAGCCCTTCAAGACGGGGCTGCTGCACGCCGCGCTGCAGTCCCGGCGCAACGATCTCGTCATCGTGCCCACGGCCATCGCCTACGACCTGGTGCTCGAGGACTTCATCCTCGCCCGGCAGCGCGTGAAGCGCGGCCAGCGTCCGTTCGGCCGCGAGCTCGCCGAGATGGTGCGCTACGCCGTCGGCTACCAGTCGCGCTGCTTCGTCAGCTTCGGCCGCCCCATCCAGGCGGGCGACTTCGACCCGACCGCGCGGCGCGACATGGTGCGCCTGACCCGGCGTGTCCGGGAGGCGATCGGACGGCTCTACAAGGTAGTGCCGACGGCGCTGGTGGCGGCCGCCATCCGGCCCTCGGTCACGCGGTCGGAGCTCGAGGACCGCATCGATCAGCGGATCGAGATCCTGCGGTCGTCGGGCGCCAACCTCGACGTCGCCACCGGCCGCGCCGCCGTCGACGCGGCGACCGGCCCGCTCGCGACGCGCGGCATCATCGTCGTCGAGGGCGACCGCTACCGCGTGCGCCAGCGCGCCGTGCTGCGCTATTACTCGCGCACCATCGACCACCTGATCCGGCACCGGGGCGGGTCGCTGCTGACGCACTGACGGCACCGCGGCCGTGCTCGACGCGCTCTCCCGCTCGTTCTTCCTCGCTCTCGCCGGGAGCTCCACGCTGCAGCGGACGATGGCCCGGAAGGGGATGCGCGGCCCCGCCCGCCTCGCCCGGCGCTTCGTCGCCGGCCAGACCGTCGACGAGGCAATCGCCGCGGCGCGCGGGCTCGAGGCGAGCGGCCTGCTGCACACGTTCAACTATCTCGGTGAGCACGTGCGCACCCGGGAGGCGGGGGAGGGGGCGACGCGCGCCTATCTGCGAGCGCTCGAAGCCGTGCGCCTGGCCGGCATGACGTGCAGCCTCTCGGTGAAGCTCACGCAGCTCGGACTGGAGATCGACCCGCACCTGTGCCGCGACAACCTGGCGGGGATCCTCGCCGTCGCCGACGCCCGGCGCTGCTTCATCCGCGTCGACATGGAGCACGCGGCGGTCGTCGATGCGACGCTCGACATCGCGCTGTCGATGCGCGCGGCCGGGCACGCCCACGTCGGCGTGGTCCTGCAGTCGGCGCTGCGCCGCACCCCGGGCGACCTCGCGCGCGTCCTCGAAGCGGGCGCGCCGGTCCGGCTGGTGAAGGGGGCCTACCGGGAGCCGCCCGACGTCGCCTTCCCGGACAAGACGGATGTCGACCGGGCGTTCGCGGCGCTGGCGGAGACGCTGCTCGACGCCGGCAACCGGCCGGCGTTCGCGACGCACGATCCGCGCATGATCGCCGCCGTGCGCAGGGCGGCCGAGGCGCGGGGCCTCGCCCGCGACCGGCTCGAGTTCCAGATGCTGTACGGCGTCCGGCGCGACCTGCAGGCGGCGCTCCGGGCACAGGGCTACCCGGTCCGCGTCTACCTGCCGTTCGGGGCCGACTGGTTCCCCTACTTCATGCGCCGGCTGGCCGAGCGGCCCGCCAACGTCCTCTTCGTGCTCCGCAGCCTGCTCTACGAGCAGCTCGGCCGGTAGGGATCAGTCCACCCAGTCGGCGATAAAGACGTTCGTGTCGCCTTCCTTCGCCGCGTCGCGGTTGGAGGCGAAGATCAGGCGGGTTCCGTCGGGCGAGAACATCGGGAAGCCGTCGAACACGTCGGTGAACGTGATCTGCTCCAGCCCCGTCCCGTCGAGGTTGATCATGAACAGGTCGAAGTTCCGGCCGTCCGGGTTGTGCATGTTCGACGAGAAGATGATGCGCTCGCCGTCGGGGTGCCAGTACGGCGCAAAGCTCGCCCCCCCGAAGTCGGTCACCTGCCGCACGTTGCCGCCGTCGGCGTCCATGACGAACACCTCGACCGCGGTCGGCCGCCACAGGCCCGCGTCGAGCAGCCGCTTGTAGTCGTCGTACTCGGGGCCGTCGGGAATCTCCCGGCCGCGGAAGATGATCTGCGACCCGTCGGGTGAAAAGAACGCCCCCCCGTCCGGCCCCTGCCGGTGGGTCAGGCGACGGACGTCCGTGCCGTCACCGTTCATCGAGTAGATCTCCATGTCGCCGTCGCGCACGCTGGTGAAGACGATACGGCCGTCGGGACCGATCGTGGGCTCGGCGTCGTAGCCCGGCTCGTCGGTCAGGCGGGTCAGGTTGCTCCCGTCGGGCGCGGCCCGGAAGATGTCGTACGTGTCGTAGATGGCCCACACGTAGCCCATCCGGAAGCTGGGCGGCGGCGGGCACTCCTCCCCCCCGAGGTGCGTCGACGCGTAGACGATGGCGTCGCCGCCGGGATAGAAGTAGCCGCACGTGGTACGGCCGCCGCCGGTGCTGACCATCTGCTGGTTGGAGCCGTCGAGGTCCATGCGGAAGATCTGGTCGCAGGGCACGCCCTCGCGCGTCGACTGGAAGATGATCTCCGTCCCCTCGTGCGAGAAGTACGCCTCGGCGTTCTCCCCGCCGAAGGTGAGCTGCCGGACGTTGGCGAGATGCGACTCCGTGCCGTCGCCGGCCGGCGCCACCTGGCCTGCGCCGCCCGCGGCCGGCTCCCGGGCAAGCACGACACCCGCGGCCACGGCAGCGGCCAGCACGCAGGCGAGCAACATCGAACCCGAGCGGTAGCGGTTCAGCACGATTCTGTCTCCTCGCCCGCCAAATCGTCGCCTGTCGGCTCCGCTTGGCGCCCAACCAAGTCCTATTGTCGGCCGACGATCTCCAGCAACCCGAGAGTCAGCCATGGTACATAAGTGATTAGGAGCACGCCAATACCGAGGATCACGAGCAGCGGCACCGAGGCCCGGTAGACCTCCAGCAGCGGCCGGTCGAAGCGGTAGGAGGCGAGGAAGAGGTTCAGGCCCACCGGCGGCGTGAGATACCCCAGCTCCAGATTGGCGATGAAGATGATGCCCAGGTGCACCGGGTCTATGCCGTAGGCGGCGCCGATCTCGGAGATGAGCGGCACGACGACGACGATGGCCGAGAAGATGTCCATCACGCAGCCGACCACGAGCAGGAAGACGTTGAGGGCCAGCAGGAAGAGCAGCGGCGAGTCGATCCTCGCCTCGGTCCACTCCAGCAGGCGGAACGGAATGTCGACGTCGACC
This sequence comes from Acidobacteriota bacterium, assembly GCA_021296475.1. Lineage (GTDB taxonomy): Bacteria > Acidobacteriota > Vicinamibacteria > Vicinamibacterales > UBA8438 > JAGWAJ01. The sequence continues at coordinate 944 of JAGWAJ010000090.1, read as the reverse complement.
GTGTAGGCGGTGAAGCCCTTGGCCACGGCGAGGATGATGAGCACCCCGCCGATCAGCACCACGCACTCCCGGAACGCCTCCCGCAGGCCGGACGCGAGGCGGTAGTCGCGGTGGACGACGCCGGTGACGAGCGCCGCGTAGAGCGCGGTGACGGCCGCGGTCCCGACCAGCGTGGCCCAGCCGCTCAGCAGCGTCCCGACGACGACGAGCGGCAGCGCCAGCTCCCACTTCGCCTCCCAGACTGCGGCGCGCGCCTCCCGCCCCGCGAACGCGTGGCGGCCGGCCCCGGTGACGATCCCTTCGCGCATCCCCCACGCGGCGACGAGCCCGATCAGCAGCAGCCCGGGCAGGATGCCGCCCACGAACAGGTTCTCCGGCGCCGTCTGCGCCACGATGGCGTAGAGGATGAGCGGCATCGCCGGCGGCAGCAGCAGCCCCAGCGACCCCGACGCGGTCAGCAGGCCGATGGAGAAGCGGTCGCGGTAGCCGTCGGCCAGCAGCGCCGGCAGCAGCAGGCCGCCCAGGGCGAGGATGGTCACCCCCGACCCGCCGGTGAAGATGGTGAAGAAGGCGCAGACGACGGCGCAGACGACGGCCGTCCCGCCCGGCAGCCAGCCGACGAGGGCGCGGAAGACGCGCAGCAGGCGCTCGGACGAGCGGCCCTGGGCCAGGAGGAAGCCGGTCAGCGTGAAGAGCGGGATCGACGGCAGGATGGGCTCGGTCGCCAGGTCGTAGGCGTAGAGCGGGACCGCCCCCGGGTCGAACGCGTCGACCATGTAGAGGAAGGCCGCCGCGCCGGCCAGCACGGTGAAGATCGGCGCCCCGGCGAGCGCCGCGGCGATCACCAGCGCCACCCACGGCCAGCCCGGGCCGCCCGCCACGACGCACGCGGCCTCCTCGCCCGCGGCGCAGGCCGCGCCCGCGCCGCCCAGCCAGATGCCGGC
>JAGWAJ010000149.1 GCA_021296475.1 Acidobacteriota bacterium | reverse complement strand
CAGCGCGGCGGTGCCGATCGAGGCCGCGTCGGCGCCGAGGGCCAGCGCCTTGGCCACGTCCGCGCCCGAGCGGATCCCGCCCGCGACGATGAGCTTCACCTCCCGCCGGTGCACGCCGAGCTCGCGCAGCGCCCGCACCGACTCGCCGATGGCGGCCACCGTGGGGATGCCGACATGCTCGATGAACACGTCCTGGGTGGCTGCGGTGCCTCCCTGCATGCCGTCGACCACCACCGCGTCGGCGCCGGCCTTGACCGCCAGGGCGGTGTCGTAGTAGGGGCGGGCCGCGCCCACCTTCACATAGATCGGGACCTGCCAATCGGTGATCTCCCGCAGCTCGCCGATCTTGATCTCCAGGTCGTCGGGGCCCGTCCAGTCGGGATGGCGGCACGCCGAGCGCTGGTCGATGCCCTCGGGCAGGGTGCGCATCTCGGCCACCCGCTCGGTGATCTTCTGCCCCAGCAGCATCCCCCCGCCGCCGGGCTTGGCCCCCTGGCCCACCACCACCTCGATGGCGTCGGCCGCCCGCAGATGGTCGGGGTTCATGCCGTAGCGCGACGGCAGGTACTGGTACACCAGCGTGGCCGAGTGCTGGCGCTCCTCCTCGGTCATGCCCCCGTCGCCGGTGGTGGTGGACGTGCCTGCGACGGTGGCGCCCCGGCCGAGGGCCTCCTTGGCCTGGGCCGACAACGAGCCGAAGCTCATGCCGGCGATGGTCACCGGGATCTTCAGGTGCACCGGGCGCTCGGCCCGGTCCTCGCCGATCACCACGTCGGTTCCGCACGCCTCCCGGTAGCCCTCCAGCGGGTAGCGGGACATCGACGCGCCCAGGAACACGAGGTCGTCGAGGGTGGGCAGGCGGCGCTTGGCCCCCCAGTGCCGGTGTTGGCGGCTCTGCGGATCTCGGCGATCACGTTGCGGTCGAAGGTGTACGACTCGCGCAGGTGCCAGAAGTCTGGATCGGAGGACTCCACGGCCTCGGCGCCGTCAGGCAGCGGGTTGGTCATCGGGTCCTCCGCTCGGCCTCTAGGAAATCCCGCTCTTGTTCGCTGCGCTCACGGGCCGCTCGGGCCACGGCCTCGCTCGGGCTCGGCATCTCACGACCCGTCATCGGGTCCTCCGCTCGGCCTCTAGGGCTCGTCGATGGTGAAGTTGTAGAGGCGCCGGGCCGAGCCGTAGCGGCGGAACTGCGACGCATCGGCGCCGTCCGTCGCAGGGGCGGCCGCGGCGAGCAGGCTCCGCAGCGTCTCGACATGCTCGGGCCGCATCTCCTTCTCGATGCAGTCGGCGCCCAGCGACTCCACGTCACCCCGGACGAAGATCTGGGCCTCGTAGATGGAGTCGCCCAAATCGGCGGCCGCGTCGCCGCACACCACCAGGTTCCCGGCCTGGGCCATGAACGCGCTCATGTGGCCGACATGTCCGCCGACCACTATGTCGACGCCCTTCATGGAGATCCCGCAGCGGGCGCCCGCATTGCCGCCCACCACCACCAGGCCGCCGCAGCCGGTGGCGCCGGCCGACATGGTGGCGTTGCCGGTGATGCGCACCACCCCCGACATGATGTTCTCAGCCAGTCCGGTGCTGGCATTGCCCTCCACCAGCACCCGGCCCTGCTGATGCATCCCGGCGCAGTAGTAGCCGACCGAGCCCCTCACCACCACGTCGATGGCCGCGGTGATGCCGCAGGCCACCGCATGGGCACCACGCGGGTTGGTCACCTCGAAGGACTCGCCGCCGGTGGCGTCGTGCAGGGCCTGGTTGAGGGCGCGCCGGGTCGTCTCGGCCAGGTCGAAGGTGATCACGCGGCCAGGCTCCAGGTGTAGATGCGGGCCGGCTCGGGCTCCCAGACCTCGGCGTGGGCGGCGCCCGGCAGGCGGGCAATGGCCCGGTACTCCGACGACATGGCCACCCAGTCGTCGGTCTCGGCCACCACCGCCGGCTTGCAGGCGATGGGGTCGCGCAGGATGGCGAAGCCGTCGGCCACCCCGATGGCGAACGTGTAGAAGCCGTCGAGGTCGTCCAGGGCGCCTTCGAGGGCCTGCGAGATGGTGTCGCCCGAACGCATCCGCCACGACAGGTAGCCGGCGGCCACCTCGGAGTCGTTCTCGGTCTGGAACGACTCGCCATGGCCCTCCAGGAAGCGACGCAGCCGGTTGTGGTTGGACAGCGACCCGTTGTGCACCAGGCAGGTGTCGGCGCCGGTGGCGAACGGGTGGGACCCGGTGGTGGTGACCGCCGACTCGGTGGCCATGCGGGTGTGGGCCAGGGCGTGGGTGCCG
>JAGWAJ010000089.1:497-8631 GCA_021296475.1 Acidobacteriota bacterium | reverse complement strand
GAGTTCTTCGGATGGATGGTCGCGGTCATCGGCCCGCTGTGCGCGGTGCGCTGCCAGAGCAGCTCGCCGCTCCCCAGATCGAAGCAGAGCAGCAGCCAGTGGTGCGTGCCCGGCGGCGGGTCGGGCGGGGTGTCGGCGCCGCCCGCGGGGAGGTACAGGCCGGTGCGGGGACCCTCGTAGTCCTCGTCGGCGACCACCGTGGTGACGAACACCCGGTCGCCCCACACGATCGGGCTCGACCACCCCAGCCCCGGGATGGGCGTCCGCCAGGCGACGTTCTCGGTTGTGCTCCAGCTCTCGGGCAGCGCGGGGTCGTCCGCTATCACCGCGGTCCCGTCCGGGCCGCGGAACTGCGGCCAGTTGTCGGACGCGGCAGACCCGGCCTGCACGGACAGCACGGACAGTACGCCCGCGACGGTCGCCGCTGCGATGAGCCGGACAGGACGTCGTCTCACGGGGGAACCCTCCGTCGAGTCTCGGGCGGGCAATGCGATGCCCGGTCAGTTGTTCTGTGCCCCTGCGTTGATCCAAACTCGGATCACGTCGATCTGGGCTGCTGAGAGGAACGGCGCGCTGGGCGGCATTCGATCGCCCACGATGCCGGATCGGCCCTCGAGCTTGAGGATCAGATAGCTGGCCTCCGGGTCGTTCGGCTCGACCCGGTCGAGCGTCACCTGAAACGCCGGGTGGTTCACGAGCTGCGCGTAGGACTGCCCGTCTCGCAGGTCGAGATCGCCGTCGATCGCGTTGACGCCGTGGTGCTCCACGCACGACGGGTTGAAGATCTCCCTCTGGATGCTCGACAGGGTCGGCGACAGGCCGGAGGGTGGCGCTATCGGCAAGGTCGGGCCGGTCGGGGAGTCGCTGCCGCACGCAGCGACGCCGGCGGCGACCAGCAGCAGGCCGGTTCGGAGCAGGAGCTTCATCTCCCGTACCTTAACCAACGGGCCGGGACGGATCCAGTGGACGTCCGGCGTCGGGCTCGCAGCGCAGGTGTCGTGATGAGTGCCGGCGTCGTGACGGTGTCATCGCTCACACTCCGCCCGGCGCGAACGCGCCCCTCCGTTGCCTAGCCCACCATTCGTCGCCTGACGGCTCCGACTGGCGCCCAACCCAGCCTGCCAGAAGTCTGCACCGTTCTACGGCGCAGACTCCTAGCTCTCACAGATAGAGGTGCAACTGCGCGAGAAACGTGCGGGTGCGCCGTCCGACGAACGGGAGGTGGTCCCGGTAGTAGGACAGGTTGACGTGCCAGTGGGTGCGCGGGTAGAGGTCGAGACCGTACGCCATCCGGCGCACCTCGCCGCGCGGATCCGCGTCGATCCATCGGGTCTGCGGCGAGACCCGGATCCAGACGCCGCGCAGCGCCTCGACCGACGTCTGGTTGGCGAGGATGTAGGAGCGCCGGCTCCCGGGCAGCCGCTCGAACCGCACGTCGGCGTGCGTCCAGGTCGTGAGCCACGCCGTGGGGGCGTACCCGAGCGACAGCCCGCTGTCGGTGCTGCGGGGAGCGGCGTCCGACCGGGCGCGGTTCAGCACCGACCCGGCCACCACCGTGCGGGGGCCGAGGTCGAGCTGGAACCGGCCGCTCGCGGTGATCGCCTCGCGTCCGTCTCCTTCCAGGAGGGAGGCGGCGCGGCCCGGTCCCACGGCCACCTGCAGCAGCGTCCGGTCCGTCGACAAGCCGAGCTCGACACCGTAGATCTGATCGTCCTCGGCGAGGTCGCGCCAGGCGCGGGTGAAGGAGGTGTGGTCGGCGAAGCGGACCCCGTACGCGGGAAGGAAGCGTCCGGCGCGCACGGTCACCCGCTCGGTGGCCTGCCAGGAGACCCAGTGCTCGTAGGAGACGAATTCGCCGCCGCCGCGTTCCGGGGCGCGCCCCGCCGTGCCGTAGACCGTCCAGCGGTCCTGCCGCCACGCGGCCTGCAGGTCAAGGTTCATCAGAAAGCTGCGATCCGGGAGCGCGCGGCCTCCTGCCTCGATCTCCAGGTGCGACGGACGGGCATCGAGGCCGAGCTGCAGCGGGCTGTCGCTCGGCAGCGCGCCGAAGAGGAAGCCCTCCTCGCCCCGCGTCGCCGCCCCGGCCGCTGCGGCCGGTCCGCGCCGGCCGAACGTCGAGATTTCTTCGCGCGACAGCGACCGGCCGTACGGGGTCAGCAGGCCGCCGCCCGACGCCGAGTAGTGGCACGCCGTGCACCGGGGGTACTGCTTGGAGAGGAAGGTCGGCTCCGCGAACGCCGGGGCCGCCGCCGGTCCGCAGCAGGCTGCGGCCGTGAGCGCGGCGCCCGCCACCTGGCGGAAGGACACCGTCCCGCGCATCATGGCGAGCCGTTCGTCCGTGCCCCACCGGACGGCGAAGCATCGAAGGCGATCGTGATCCGGACCTCGTCGCGCACGCCGACGCCCAGATAGCGCGGCGGTGGGATGTCGAACGCCTCGAGACTCAGCGACAGGGTCGCCTCCACGTGCAACCGCCCGTCGCGCCTTCGCAGCGCCGCCTCGCCCTCGATCTCCCGTTCGACGCCGTGGAGCGTCAGAGTTCCCGTGAACGCGGTCTCGTGGCGTCCATCCCCGTCGGGCAGCGATTCGCGGAGCGTGATGCCCGTCAGTACGGCGTGCCGAAACGCCGTCCCGCGTTCGATCTCGAGGTAACTGTCCCGGAGGTGGTCGTCGCGCAACGCGATGCCGGTGCCGAGCGTCGCCAGATCGACCCGGAGCTCGCCGTCGACCTCGACGGTGCCGCGAGGGCCGCCGCGCAGAGTCCCGGCCAGTGCGGAGGTGATCGCGTCGAAGCTGCCGCCGACCGTCATCCGGCAGCGCACGCGCACGTCACCGGACGACACGGTCCATCCCGCCGGCGCGGATGGGGATTGCGTGGCCGCGCCGCCGCCTGCCGCGACTGCGGGGCCGCCCGCTGCGACCGTGGGGCCGCCCGCTGCGACCACAGGCCCCGCGACCACCCCGGCCACTGCGGCCGCCGCGGCCACCACCGCCGCGACGATCCGCGAGCCGACGCGTGCCGCGGTCACGCCGTCCGAAGCTCTCGGCACCTGATCGCAGTCTGACCACGGGCCGCGGGCCTGTCAAACGCCTTGTCCCGCCGCGCGCACTCACCTCGCGCCGCGCGTACCTCCGGCGGCATGCTCGTCCCGTTCCACCGGCCAGGCGCGATCCCGTCCGGCGCGCCGGAGAGCGGGATTGATCCAGCGCGCCCGTTCACCGACACTCAGGGCGGCGATACGCTGACCGGTGGCAACGACCCTCGGCGCCGCCCCAGGAGGAGCGCATGTCGGACCCCGCGTTGACCATCCGGTCGTTGACCGCCCGCGCCGTGGCGGCGCCCCTCGCCCGCCCGCTCCGCACCGCATCCGGCGACATCCCGGTGTCGCCGCTCCTGTTGATCGACGTCGCCTCGGAGGAGGGGCCGGCGGGGCGAGCCTACATCTTCGGCTACACCACGCTGACGCTGCGCGCGTTGAAGTCGTTCGTCGACGATCTCGCCGAAGTGGTGCAGGGGTGTCCCGCCGCGCCGGCCGTGCTCGCGGACGATCTGACCGCGCGCTTTCGCCTGCTGGGGCGGCAGGGCCTGGTCGGCATGGCGCTCTCCGGCCTTGACATGGCGCTCTGGGACCTGCTGGGCCGGGCGCTCGACCGGCCGGTCGTGGAGCTGCTTGGTGGGCAGGCCGCCCCCGTCCCGGCCTACGACAGCTACGGCGTGGTCGACCCGGTAGCGGATGCGGCGGCGCTCGAAGGAAGCGTGGAGCAGGGGTTCGGCGCCATCAAGGTCAAGATCGGGGTCGCCGATCTCGCCTGGGACGTGAAGAACCTGACCGGGGTCCGCAAGGTGATCGGGGCGGACGTGAAGCTGATGGTCGACTTCAACCAGTCGCTGACCGCGCCCGAGGCGTTGCGGCGCATCCAGGCGCTGGCGGGATTCGACCTGGCATGGGTGGAGGAGCCGGTCCCGGCCGAGGATCTGGCGGGGCACGCGCGCGTCCGCGCCGGGTCGCCGGTGCCGATCCAGACCGGCGAGAACTGGTGGTTCGGCCACGACATGGCGCATGCCCTCGCCGCCGGGGCGTGCGACCTCTGCATGCCGGACGTCATGAAGATGGGCGGGGTCACCGGCTGGTTGCGCGCCATGGGGCAGGCCGAGGCGGCCGCGGTGCCCGTCTCGAGCCATCTCTTCGCCGAGACCAGCGCGCACCTCCTGCCGGTGACGCCGCTGGCGCACTACCTGGAGTACCTCGATCTCGCCGGCGCCGTGCTGACCGTGCCGCCGCGGCCGGTGGACGGCCGGGTGACGGCGCGTGGGCCCGGCCTCGGGATGGAGTGGGACGAGGCCGCCGTGGCTCGCTACCTGCTGTAGCGGCCGCGCGGCGCCTGACGCCGGCGGTGGTTCCGCGCGGCGGGCGACGAGCGGCGCCTGCGGCCCCGGCGAGCAGCTCCGGCGACCGCCGAAGAGGCGGGACGCCGCGTCAGGCGCCGACCGGTTGGGCGATCACCTGCTCGGCCGTGATCTCCAGCGAGCGCAGCCGCGCCGCGTGGTCGAAGACGTGGGTGACGATCATCACCTCGTCGGCTCCGGTCCGCTCGACGAATTCCGCCACGCCGGTCCGGACCATCCCGGGCGAGCCGACCACCGAGCAGGACTGCATCTGCGCCAGCATCTGGCGGTCGACGGGCGTCAGCCGTTCCTCGAAGTCCGCCACCGGAGGCGGCAGCTTGCCCGGCGCGCCGCCGCGCAGGCGGAGGATCGACTGCTGGATCGACGTGTAGAGGAAGCGCGCCTCCGTCTCGGTGTCGGCGGCGACGACGTTGAAGCCGACCATCACGTAGGGTTTCGCGCACTGCGCCGACGGCTCGAACCGGGCGCGGTAGATCGAGAGGGCATCCATCAATGCCGCCGGCGCGAAGTGCGAGGCGAACGCGTAGGGGAGCCCGAGCAGGGCGGCGAGCTGCGCGCCGAACAGGCTCGAGCCGAGGATCCAGACCGGCACGTCGACGCCCGCCCCCGGCACCGCGCGCACGCGCTGTCCGGGCTCCGGCGGCTGGAAGTAGTTCTGCAGCTCGACCACGTCGCGCGGGAACGCGTTGACGTCCCCGTCGAGGTTGCGGCGCAGGGCGCGGCTGGTCGTCTGGTCGGTCCCCGGCGCGCGGCCCAGGCCGAGGTCGATGCGGCCGGGGAAGAGCGTGGCCAGGGTGCCGAACTGCTCCGCGATGACCAGCGGCGCGTGATTCGGCAGCATGATCCCGCCGGCGCCGACCCGGATGGTCGATGTGGCGGCGGCCACGTGGCCGATGACCACGGCGGTGGCGGCGCTTGCGATGCCCGGCATGTTGTGGTGCTCGGCCAGCCAGAAGCGCTTGTACCCCCAGCGCTCCGCATGCTGCGCCAGGTCGGCCGAGTTGCGCAGCGCGAGCGCGGCGTCGGCGCCTTCCGGGATGGGAGACAGGTCGAGGAGCGAGATCGCAGTCATGTCGTTTCCGCGGCGCGGTCGGACGCCACGAAGAGCATAGCGGCCCGTCTCCCTTGCCGCGAGGACCGGTCTCCGGGGGTGCCTTGTCGGCGCCGCGGACGGCGGGCTATCATCCTGCCGCTTTCTTGCCGTTACCAGAGCGCCGGGAGGATCCCATGCTACGAACGCTTGCTGTTCCCGTTGCCGTCTGCGCCCTCGCGGCGGCGCCGGCCGCGGCCCAGGACGTCGAAGCCGTGCTGCAGGCGGCCGCCGAGGCGATGGGCGACCCGGAAAGCCTGAGCTCGATCGAGTACTCCGGAACCGGCTGGGTGGCCAACGTCGGCCAGAGCTTCACCCCCGCAGAGGACTGGCCGCGGTTCGAGGTCAGCTCGTACTCGCGGACGATCGACTACGACGCGCGCTCGTCGGTCGAGACCCATACACGCCGCCAGGGCGACTTCCCGCCGCGGGGCGGCGGGGCGCCGCTCGTGGGCGAGCAGACGCGCACGCTGCTGACGAGCGGCGATCACAGTTGGATGCGGATTGGGGACAACGACGTACCCCGGCCGCAGGACGCCGAAGTGCGGCAGCTCGACATCTGGCTGTCGCCGCACGGCTTCCTGAAGGCGGCCGCGGCGGCCGACGACGCCTCGGCGGTCGAGTTGACGCTGGAGGGACGCCCGCTCACCATCGTCACCTTCACGGCGATGGGCCGCTACCGCGTCAACGGCACGATCAACGAGGACAACCTGGTCGAGCGCGTCCTCACCTGGGTGCCCCACCCTGTGCTGGGGGACATGATCTACGACCACCGCTACACCGGCTACCAGGACTTCGACGGCGTGATGTTCCCCACCGTGCTGCACTCGCACCAGGGCGACCCGAGCGTCCATCCCGGCCACAACTCGATGGAGATCACGGTCGGCGAATTCAGCGTCAACGTCGAGCCCGCGGCGGTGGAGGTCCCGGACGCCGTCGCGGCGGCCGAGGTTCCGCCGGTCGTGGTCCGCTCCACCCAGATGGCGTCCGGCGTGTGGCGCGTCTCGGGCGGCACGCACCACAGCGTGGCCGTCGAGTTCAACGACTTCATCGCCGTGGTCGAGGCCCCGCAGAACGAGGCCCGGTCGCTCGGCGTGATCGCCGAGTTGCGGCGCCGCGTGCCGGACAAGCCGATCCGCTACGTCGTCAACACGCACCACCATGCCGACCATGCGGGGGGCCTCAGGACCTACGTCGCGCAGAGCGCCACGGTCGTCACGCACGAGGCGAACGGGGACTTCTACCGCAACGTCTTCTTCCACCCCGGCACGCGCTCGCTGGAGCCCGACATCCTGTCGTCGCGCATGCCGTGGTTCGCGCCGAACCGCGTCCCTGCCATCGAGCTCGTCAGTGACAGCTACACGCTGACGGACGGCGAGCGGGAGATGCACATCTACGCGGTCGAGGACCTCAGCCACACCGGTACGATGCTGATCGCGCACCTGCCGGCCGAGCGCATCCTGATCAACGCGGACCTGTATTCGCCGCCGCGCCCCGACGTCGATCCGCCGGCCGCGAACGCCAACATGCGCGCCCTTGCCGCGAACATCGAGCGTCTCGGGCTCGACATCGCGCGCCACGTAGGCGTCCACGGGCTGGTCGGGAGCCACGTCGACTTCCTGCGCATCGTGAACCCCGAGTAGAAGCACCCCCGGACGGGAAGACGAGACGCGCCGCCGCCAGACCCGGCGGCCGGACGGCCCGGGGGTCAATCCTGCAAGCTTGTTGCGCCGCCCGGCATGGATGTCCGGCCGCGCGACGCCTGCGTCGGGCCGGCACGGAATCCTGCAAACTTGTTCCGCCGCCCGGATGGATGTCCTGGCGCCCGCTACCGAGCGAGTGCCGGGGTCGTGGGCGGCGGCTCCCTCCGGCCGGTGGCCTGCTCGTAGGCGTAGCCGAGTCCGAGCAGCGCGGCCTCGTCGAATGGCCGTCCGAGGAGCTCCAGCCCTACGGGCAGCCCGTCGGCGGTGAGACCGGCGGGCACCGTCAGGGCCGGGAAGCCGATGACCGGGCTCAGGTAGCGGTTGTTGCCCAGCGCGTAGGCGTCCGCGGTGCGCGGGTTGGTCAGCACGTCGGGGGCGATGACCGCCGGCGGGTGGTCGAAGGTCGCATATGCCAGGGCGTCGAGCTCGTGGTCGGCCATCGCGGCCAGGACGCTCCGCCGCAGCCGCTCGCGCGCCTGGAGAATCGGCAGGTACGCGGCGTCGTCGATCGATCGTCCCACCACGTCGAGCAGCCCCGCGGCGCGCCACGGCGTGACGACGCCGGACAGCAGGATGCTCCGCAGCGTCCGGACCGGTGTGTTCCGGTGCTCGGCCAGGTATGCGTTCGTCGCCGCCTCGGTCTCGAAGTTGTTGGCGACGTAGGTCCGCTGCGCCAGCTCGAGGTCCGGGACCGCAACCGGGTCGACGACGACCGCGCCGAGGGAGCGCAGGTCGTTGAGCGCCCGGTCGATGACCGCCCGCACCTGCCGGTAGCCGTCGGCCTCCGGGTCTGTCCGCGGGTCCATCGCCTCGCGGACCACGCCGATGCGGTTGCCGCGGAGGTCCGCCGCGTCGAGCGCCGCCGCGTACGAGTCGGGCACCTGTCCCGCGGCGTAGGCCGTCACCGGATCGTTCGGGTCGTAGCCGGCGATG
>JAGWAJ010000089.1:0-366 GCA_021296475.1 Acidobacteriota bacterium | reverse complement strand
CCGCGGATGGACCCGCCGGTGTCCTCCCCGATCCCGACCAGCCCGAAGTTGGCGGCGATGCCGGTGCCGGTGCCGCCGGACGAGCCGCTCGGGTTGCGGGCCGGATCGTAGGCGTTGCGGATGATGCCGAAGGCCGAGCCGACGTAGCGCGAGGCGAACTCGCCCATGTTCGTCTTGGCGAGAATGATGGCGCCGGCCTCCTCCAGGCGGACGACGATGGTGGCGTCGCGGCCGGAGACGAACCCGTCGAACAGGGCCGACCCGTAGGTGGTCGGCATCTCCCGCGTCTCCACCTGGTCCTTGAGTAGCACCGGCACGCAGTGCAGCGGCCCGGTGAGGCCGCCGCCGGCGTACGCCGCGTCCAGC
>JAGWAJ010000088.1 GCA_021296475.1 Acidobacteriota bacterium | reverse complement strand
CCGTACCCTGCGGTTCCCTGAGAAGCGCTGCAGGACGCTATGGACAGCCGATGATTCGGCCGAGGAATGAGATATGCGGGCTTGGGAACAGGTCCGTCACTGCAGCACTGGAAGCTTGAAGGCAGCGGCTTCCTGGTGGTTCCGGACCAGCAGCAGGTCTCCGCTGAGAGCCGGCGTGTTCCAGGTGATTCCCTCGAGGGCCGGAAAACGGGCGACTTCCTTGTACCGCTCGGGATTGGCCTCCACCAGCGCCACCTCGCCCTGCTCCGAGGTGATGAGCAGCAGGTCCCCCACCAGAAGGAGCTGGCCGTGTCCGTAGCGGCCTCTCTTCCAGCGCCGCCGGCCCGTCTCCGGATCCAGGCAAACCAGGATTCCCTCGTCCAGACCGTAGATCGAACCCTTGTGCAGCACGGTGTTGGTGAACTTGGTTTTGAGTCCCCTGCTTTCCCAGACGGTTTCTGAACGGTACTTTCCATCCTCGCCGGCACTGATCCGGAACAGCTTGCTGCCGATTCCATAGCCGCTGGAGACGAGCACCAGGTCGTCGGCTATGGCCACCGGTTGGGAGCAATGAGGCTGGCCGCTGGGAAAGGCCTGCTCCCAGAGGACGCTGCCGTCGTCGGGCGAATGGGCGGTGACCATCTGTTGATTCACCATGACGATCTGAGGCCGGTCCAGCAGGGTGAGCAGCGTCGGTGAGGAGTAGGAACTGACGGCGTTTCCTGCGATCCAGACCAACTCACCGCCGAGTTGGCGATAGGCAGCCAGGGAACGATGGGGGGAACCGCCGGGGTTGACCACCACCAGGTCGTCGACCAGCAGCGGGGAAGAGCTGCGACCCCAGCGCATTCCGCCGGCCGCGTTCTCGGTCTCGATATTGCGTTGCCAGAGCAGCTTGCCGGTTTCGAGCTCCAGGCAGTTGAGCAGGCCCCTGGGGCTCAGGGTGTAGACTCTGCCCTCGCGCGAAATGGTGGGAGTGGCCCGCGGGCCGTCTCCCCCCAGGGCGCTGTGGAATGTGGCCTGGTCGGTGTGAACCCAGACGACCTTGCCGCTGCGCAGTTCGTAGGCGACGACGAGTTGCCGGGAGCCGCGCTGTTCCTGGGTGACGGCCAACTCGCCGGCAATGGCGAAGGAGGACCATCCCAGACCGATCGGCTGTTTCCAGAGCTGCTCGGGAGGGTGTTGGGTCCAGTCGGTGGCCAGCCTGGGTCCGGGCAGCCGCGCATCCCGGCTGGGGCCCAGAAACTGGGGAAAGTCGGTCTCCGCGCCCGCCACTGTAACCGTATGCGGTCCCGATGCGGAACCGGGGATGTCCGGGACAGTCCGAGAGGTCCAGCTCCAGCTCAGAATGGGAACCAGGTTGCCGTCCACTCCCTCGTAGGACACCATGCTCCGCAGCAGGAACCCGAACAGGACCACTGCCGCCAATCCCAACCCCTTGGCCTTCCAGCTCAGGCCCGAAGCCAGCAGCCACCACAGGGTCAGCAGCAGCAGGGAAACGATCAGGACCAGGGCTGTCCGGATGGTTCGGGTCGCCTCCTGGCTCACCTCGGCCGACCAGATCCAGGTCAAGGCGACCACGGCGGCGATCCCGATGACCGCCGCCGGCCACCAGCGGAGCCGCCGCCGCCTTTCGGTCTTGTTTGATTCGGATTCGGATGGACTCACGGGGTCTCCCGGGGCTCACGCCCTCGGCTTCATGTCGCTGCGACCTCCGCGGGTCAGCTCGAAGCCCGAGTGATGTCTATAAAAATCAGCCCTACTCGTTCTGCAGCACCATGGCCTCGGCTTCCAGGCGCTTCATCATGGACTGGAACTCGGGAGAGCCGTCGTTGTCCCAGTACTCGGTAGAGAGGGGTGCGTCGAAGGCCATGGGAATCAGACGCCATCGGTGGGGCAGGACCATCAGATGCCGAGTCTCGGGAGGCTTCATCAGGTTGTACATCACGGCCCCGTTCTTGAAGCGGGTCCTCAGGATGAAGGGAGGTTGCTGGGGCGGCCGGTTGTGCTCGAGCGTCTCCAGGGCTTCCCGATCCAGGGTCACCCCCAGGCCGGGGCTCTCCGAGACGCGAACGAAGCCGTTGGTGGGCCGGAAGCGTTCATTGGTCACGTCACCGGCCAGGGTCTCGGCCGCGGTGGTGATATGGAAGTCGGCGGTCTTGAAGGCGGCCTGCATGTGGATCAACATGGCCTGGGTGATGCCGCCCCCGACCCATTGGACGGTGAAGGGTACACCTGCGGCCGCGAACAGTCCGGCTCGCTGCATGACCAGACCCAGCTTGCTGTGTCCGATGATGTACCCGTCGGCGGCCCGGCGCAGCACCTCGAAGCTGTGCTGGATCCTGCTGCCGTGGATGAGGATGGGCAGCCGGATTCGCTTGCGCAGATCGATGTAGGCATCGATGTCGGTGGTCTCCAGCGGGTCCTCGAAGCAGCCGGCAATGGGAGAGCGGGCCACCCGCTCCACCAGGTCGGGGTTGTGGCCGTAGTGGTGGAAGCGGGTGAGGTCGAAGTGCAGCTTGAACCCCTTGGGGGCCACCTGCTCCATGGCCTCGAGCTGATCGAAGACGTTCTCGAAGGGCGAGAGGTGATACTTCATCCAGTTGTAGCCCATGGCCGAGTATTTCTGGACGGCTTCCACCATGTGGGGCGGATGGGTGGAGACCGTCCAGGACGAGACGGGCACCCAGCGCCGGTAGCGCTGGCCGAAGAGCTTGTAGACCGGGACCCCGGCTGCCTTTCCCATCAGGTCGTAGGCGGCCTTGGCCACGACCCAGTCGAAGGGGCTGGTGCCGATGTATTTCTCGAGCACCTCATCCGGCTCGTCGCTCCCTTCGCCCAACCCCTGCAGGCCCTGGTCGGTATGAACCACGTACACGCTCCGCTTGGTGGGGCCATAGAAGTGGTTCAACTCGTAGTGCAGCCAGTCCACGTAGTCGGGATGGATCGTGTGTTTCTCGATATCGGTGATCCTGATCCGGCCGTGGACCGAATCGGCAGTCTTCTTGGCCGCCAGCGCCAGCCAGGGCTGGTGCAGCGCCGCCGTGGCCAACAGTCCTCCCGCGCTGGTAGCCAGGAACTGTCTCCGGCTCTGTGTTCTTTTCCCCATGTCCTTTTCCCCGTTGATGGCTCTCTTTTCCCGACAGCATGCCAGTCCCGCAAGCATGCCGTCCCGTCGCCGGCCGGGATCGGTTGTCTTTCGGCCCGTCAGCTGCTCCGCCTTGCGGCCTGAGCTGGGATTGATCCTATCGCCACGGCCGCCGGAACGCAACGGTTTCCAGGACGGTTCGCCAACCCGTCAGGGGCGGAGAGGGTAATGCGGCGTGGAGTGGACCGAACCCGCAGGCTGCGGCAATCGCCTGTCGGTGGGTGCCTGCCCCATCGCGGCGATAGTCTATACTGGACCGGGTCAAGGGGCCGCGGGAGGCTTCGTCCTGTGGCTGGGGTGGACAACTTGAACCCCCACGACCTTGCGGCCACTAGAACCTGAATCTAGCGCGTCTGCCAATTCCGCCACTTCCGCTCGGGTAGGCCGTCTGAAAGTTAACACGCCCGCCAGCCCTTGTAAAGAGGCCGCCAACCCAAGCTGCCCGCCGAACAGAGCCTGCCGCCAAATGGGATCGTCGGGTCGCCCGGCGCCCAAGATCATCGAGAGCCCCGACATGGAACCGCTGGAACAGACCCTGATGCGGCTGATCAAGGCCTCGCCCTCTCAGATCGGCAGCTTCCGGCAACTGAGCCGCCAGTTGGATATGGGGGAAGCCGCGAGGCGGGAGATCCGATCCGTGCTGAACGGCATGGTGAAAGCGGGGGTGCTGCTGAAGTTGAAGGGGAACCGCTATGCCGTTCCTTCCAGGCAGTCCCTGGTGACGGGCAGGATCTCGATCCACCGGGACGGCTACGGCTTCGTCATCCCGGACAAGCGGCCGCCCCGCCTGGAGGGCGATGTGTTCATTCCCGCCAGGCATGTGGGCGAGGCCATGCAGGGAGACACGGTGCTGGCCACCCTGGAGCGGCGGCCGAGCGGCAATCGGGCCGAGGGGCGAATCCTCAAGATCCTGCACCGCAGGAATGCCACTGTGGTGGGGCAGTTCAGGGAGGACAGGCACTTCCACCGGGTGATGCCCCATGACTTCCGGATCGGGCAGGACATCCTGATTCGGGAAGGGGATCAAGGGGAGGCTGTCGATGGAAAGATCGTCAACGTCGAGATCACTCGATTTCCCGGTGGAGCCGGGCAGTCGCTGCGAGGGCGGGTGGTCGAGGTTCTGGGCTCTCCGGGAGACATGGGCGTGGATATCGAGATCATGGTGCGCAAGCACCAGATCCCGATGGAGTTTCCCGCCTCGGTCCTGGAAGAGGTGAGGGACGGGAGCTGGCAGGTCCCGGCGGCCGAATCGGGCCGCCGGACCGATTTTCGCCGGCTGCCGGTGGTGACCATCGACGGAGAAACGGCCAAGGACTTCGATGACGCCGTCCACCTGGAACGGCTGGAGAACGGCCACTTCCGGCTGGGGGTTCACATCGCGGACGTGGCCCACTACGTGGCCCGGGACTCGCCGCTCGACCGGGAAGCCCTGCGGCGCGGCACATCGGTCTATTTCCCCGACCGGGCCATCCCCATGCTGCCCGAAGAGCTGTCCAACGGGATTTGCAGCCTGAAATCCGGGGAGGATCGGCTGACCCTGTCGGTGCTGATGGAGATCGACGACACCGGAGAGGTGCAAGACTATCGCTTTCACGAGGGTGTGATCCGCAGCCGGGAACGCATGACCTACACCGCGGTGGCCAGGATCCTTTTGGACCGGGACCCGTCGGAGTGCGCCCGCTACGCCGCACTGGTTTCCCAGTTCGAGCGGATGCGCGAGCTGGCCCTGCTGCTACACGGGAAGCGGCAGCAGCGAGGCTCCATCGACTTCGACCTTCCCGAGGCCGAGCTGACGCTGGATGAGTCGGGCAGCTTGACCGACATCCTCCAGTCGGAACGCAATATCGCCCATCGCATCATCGAGGAGTTCATGCTGCTGGCCAACGAAGTCACGGCCAGGCACCTGAGGGGTCAACGCCTTCCTTTCCTCTACCGCATCCACGAGTCTCCCGACCCCATCAAGGTGCTGGAGTTCAACCGGATCGCCATGAGCTTCGGCTACCAACTGGGCGCACCCACCGGCGACAGCACCGCCGCCGTTCCCCGGGTGAGGGACCGCGCCCGTTTCAGAGGGCGGGGGGCCAGAGAGCGGGGCAGGGACCTGAGGGAGCTGCGCGCCCTCAACCTCAAGGTGACCCCGCGCAACTACCAAGAGCTGGTGAACCGGATCCTGGGCAGGCCCGAGGAACGGATCCTGTCTTACCTGATGCTGCGGTCCATGAAGCAAGCCTGCTATTCCCCCCGAAACCGGGGGCATTTCGGGCTGGCCTCGGAGTGTTACACCCACTTCACCTCTCCCATCCGGCGCTACCCCGACCTGATCGTCCACCGCATCCTGAAACATCGCTTGCACCAGGACGATCCAGGGAATGCCGGCGAGTCCGCCATCACCGCGGATGCCGGCCGGCTCTACGAACCCGAGTCCCTGGAAGCCATGGCTCTCCAGTCCAGCGACGCCGAGCGGCGGGCGGATGAGGCCGAACGGGAGCTTATCGAGCTGAAGAAGCTCGAGTTCATGGCCGGCAAGCTGGGAGAGGAATACGAGGGGACGGTCGTCCACCTGACTCGGGAAGGGATGGCGGTCGAGCTGGACGAACTGTTCGTGGAGGGCCTCGTGAGAATCGAGACCCTGGAAACCGACGACTATCGTCTGCGAACCCGGCCCCTGTCGCTGGTGGGGCGGCAGTTTGGCACGGTCTTTCGGTTGGGGCAACGGTTGAGAGTGTGCGTCGACCGCATCGACCGCTTCCGCCGCCGGGTGGACCTGTCGGTGGTGCCGGGGAATGGCGCAGGGAGCTAACGGCTGCAACAAGGTTTCTTGTCCCGCGCCGCTGGTATACGCTCATGGGGCGCCGCGTTGGCCCCCCTCCGGCTCGACTGCGGGCTTCGCCCTTGTCTTGCCGACTCTCCCTCAAGGGGGGAGTGATCCTTGAGGCCTGCATAAGGCTCCTTGCCCGATTCCTGGGCAGGATGTAAACCATGTTTGCGGTTTTTTACGTAAAGGATGTATGCGATCTGTACCCGGGAATCACTCTCTCCTTGAGGGGGAGTCGCAGAAGCCGGGCCGCCGGGCGAAGGCTCATGCGGTGGGGGGGTAGACGCCGGATTGTGTCCTCCAGGAAGAAATCCACGAAAAAGAGTTTTACGCGAAGAGCCACGAAGAACGACGAAGGGCCACCAAGGGGTTGGAGGAGGTTCGCGAGGAGCTGCCAAGGGATAAGGATGCGGGCGGGACGCCCGCGCTCCCGGGGGTGTCAACCCGCAAGTGGTGCTATACTTTGAGTCCAGAGTGGCGGGGTAGCTCAGTGGTTAGAGCGAAGGTCTCATAATCCTTAGGTCGGGGGTTCGAGTCCCCCCCCCGCTACCAAACCGCCATCAATGGCATGGCCGATGGTCTGGTCACCTTCGACCGCCGGGACTTTGGATATGTTCCGGGCCGATTTGGCATCGCGTTGCGTTCACCCCAAGAGGTTTCCGACGACCCGGCCGCGCTTCTTGAGTGCATACACCGCTTCGATGTATTCCGAATCCAAAGGAGCAACTTAGATGCTTAGACGAACGATATCCATAATCACCCTGCTGGCGATCGGGATCTCTCCGGTCGCGCCGATCGGAGTGGCAGGCGCCAAGGACAAGGCACCCGACAACGACTACTGGTGGCCTAACCGGCTGAGCCTCGAACCCCTGCGCCAGGCGTCTCGGGAATCTGGACCGGTCGGCAACGGCTTCGACTATGCCAAGGCGTTCAAGAGTCTCGACCTGCATGCGTCCAAGCTGATGACGACTTCCCAGGACTGGTGGCCGGCGGACTATGGCCACTACGGGCCGTTTTTCATTCGAATGGCCTGGCACAGTGCCGGCACCTATCGAACCATCGACGGACGGGGTGGCGGTGACGGTGGACTGCAGCGCCTGGCTCCGCTGAACAGTTGGCCCGACAACGCCAACCTGGACAAGGCGACACGATTGCTCTGGCCGATCAAGGAGAAGTACGGCCGCAAGATCTCCTGGGCCGACCTGTTGATCCTGGCGGGTGACGTGGCCATGGAATCCATGGGCTTCAAGACCCTGGGTTTCGCTGGTGGTCGCGTCGATGCCTGGCATCCCGAAGACGTGAACTGGGGACCTGAGGGCGAGTGGCTCGCCTTCGATCGACGCGACAAGGACGGGAAGCTGCGTCCTCCCCTTGGAGCCTCCCAGATGGGCCTGATTTACGTGAATCCTCAGGGCCCGGGCGGCAAACCCAATCCTCAGGCGGCCGCTCAGGCCATTCGAGAGGCTTTCGGTCGCATGGGGATGAATGACGAAGAGACGGCTGCGCTGATTGCCGGCGGCCATACCTTCGGCAAGGCCCATGGCGCCGCCGATCCTTCCAAGTACGTCGGTGTGGAGCCGGAGGCCGGCGATATCGAAGCCCAGGGATTCGGTTGGAAAAACAAGTACGGCAAGGGCAATCGCGGCGACACCATCACCAGTGGCCTGGAAGGCGCCTGGACGCGGAACCCGGCGGCCTGGACCCACAACTTCCTGGAGAACTTGTACGGCTATGAGTGGGAGCAGACCCGGAGCCCCGGCGGAGCAATCCAGTGGAAGCCGGCCGGCGGCGCCGCGGCCGACTTGGTGCCGGATGCCCACGATCCGAACAAGCGGCATGCACCCATGATGCTCACCACCGACATCGCCCTGAGAGTCGACCCGGCCTATCGCAAGATCACCTCACGCTGGCTCAAGAACCCAAGAGAGTTCGAGGACGCTTTCGCCCGGGCCTGGTTCAAGCTGATTCACCGCGACCTGGGTCCGAGGTCGCGGTACCTCGGCGACCTGGCTCCTGACCAGGAATTCGTATGGCAAGACCCGATCCCTGTGGTCGATCACGCCCTGATCGATGCCAAGGATGCGGCCGCGCTCAAAGCCAAGATTCTGGGCTCCGGGCTGTCTACCGCTGAATTGGTCAGGGCCGCCTGGGCCTCGGCATCCACCTTCCGCGGCACCGACATGCGCGGCGGTGCCAACGGAGGACGTATCCGTCTGGCGCCCCAAAAGGGTTGGGCTGCAAACGATCCGGCTGAGCTGGGCCGCGTGTTGAAGACCCTGGAGGGAATCCGGAGTGGTTTCAACGGCGCCCAGTCCGGCGGCAAGCGGGTCTCTCTGGCGGACCTGGTCGTTCTCGGCGGCGCCGCTGCCATCGAGAAGGCGGCAAAGAAAGCCGGGATGGACGTGGATGTGCCCTTTGCACCCGGCCGTGCGGACGCTTCGCCGGAGCAGACCGACGCGGATTCCTTTGCCCTGCTCGAACCCACCGCGGACGGCTTCCGCAATTACTTCGCCGGCCGTAACTCCCGGTCACCGGTGGAGAGACTGGTGGAGAAGGCAGCTATGCTGAAGCTGACGGTCTCTGAAATGGCAGTGCTTGTCGGTGGCATGCGAGTGTTGAATGCCAATTCGGGGGGCTCTGGTCACGGCGTGTTCACCGACCGTCCCGGCACACTGAGCAATGACTTCTTCGTCAATCTGGTCGACATGTCAACCCAGTGGACCAAGTCGTCCACCGCGGGCATCTACGAAGGTCGTGACCGCGCCACGGGGGAGCTCAAATGGACGGCGACTCCGGTCGACCTGATCTTTGGTTCCAACTCCGAGCTGCGCTCAGTGACCGAGTTCTACGCGGCCGGGGATGCCAAGAAAGACTTCGTGCAGGACTTCATTGCAGCCTGGACCAAGGTGATGACCCTGGACCGCTTCGACCTGTAGCGGTAAGGTCGCAGCGAAATCAACGGCTCCGAAGCCTCCGAAAGGCGGCGCACCCGGAGTGCCGGGTCGGGAATTCCACACCAACTGTTCCTGATCCGGAAAAACGCAAAACGGCGGCATCCCCCATGCCGCCGTTTTTTTTGGTGCCGCTGGCACGCACATGCCAATCACTCCACCGTGTTGCGGAAAAGCAATGCCGTAGGTTGACGGCCCCACCCGGAAGCGCGGGCGTCCCGCCCGCACCATACTTGGCACAGACTTGGCCATCTCCGCCACTGGTTTCGACCGGCAGCGCCGCCCTGCCTTGCCGTCCGCCTGGCCGTTGCGATTCCCGTCGGCGTCGTGGCTGCCTGCGAGGTCGCTATCCGGGAGGCACTGGTGTGGGAAGACGCCTTGGCCGACACAGGATGCGGGCGGGACGTCCGCGCTCCCAGGAGCCGGCTGCTCCGGCAGGGGGATCAGACACCCCCGGGCTCACGCCCGGGGCTAGATGCTGGTGTGGCTACGCCGCTTAATAAAGAAAAGGAAGACCAATTGGGGACGAATATTTGGGATACCCGCTCCGACCTCAACTTCGTTGCCCCCCGTGAACCAGGACACTGCAAAGGCCAGGACTCTCAAATGAACATCCCCCGGCGCCAGCCCAGGGTTCAACCGGAGCCGCGAAGCGGCGTCAGCACTTAGCCGTGGGCGTAAGCCCATGGAAACAGCACGCTCCACCCCGAGCCGCGTAGGCGGCGACAGCAATGATCCCCCGTGTCCGATCTCAAACAGGACCCGGTGCGCCCGGCGCGGAATGCCCAGCCCTCCGCCGAGAAACCGCAAACCTCAAGCCATCCCTAGCACTTTCAGAGAATCCCGCTCCAGCATTTCCTCAATAAAAGCTTCCGAAATCGGCGGCAGACCGGCAGCCGCGGCCATTTTCGAAGCGTCGTAGAGATAGCGGACGCTGTCCTCGACCCCGGCATAGGGGTAGTCCGAACCGAAGAGGATCTTGTCCCCTACGTCGTATTCGATGGCCGTTGCCAGCGCCTCATAGAAGCGCAAGCGGCGGAAGCCGAACCCCGACATGTCGGCATAGACGTTCTTGTGCTTGCGGACGATCATCACGGCATCGGCGTGCCAGGGATGCCCGATGTGGCAGATCATCTGGCGCAGCTTGGGGAACCGTTGGGCCACCTCATCCAGGAGAATGGGCTTGGACCAACGCAAGGGGGAAATCGCAAAGGGAGTGGTGGCTTGGTGCCAGAAGACCGGGATATCGAGTTCCTGGGCCTTGCGGTATAGCGGGTCGTGGCGCGGGTCAGCCGGGTTGAAAGCCTGGTAGGCGCCGCTCAGCTTGAGCGCTCGAAAGCCAAGATTCCTGACCGCGTGCTCCAACTGTTCGATACAGCCGGGATCATTGGGGTCCACGCTGGCCACGCCCACCAGCTTGTCCGGGTGCTGCCGGACGTACTCGTGGACGTAGTCGTTGGGAACCACCAGTCCGGCGGCATTCATCATCATGGCAAAGACGGCCGCTCGCTCCACTCTCTGCGCCACCTGTTCCCAGTGCTGCTCGGGCGGGCAGTGACAGTTGTCGGCCTTGCCGTAACTGGACACAATCTCCGCTACGGTCCTGTCGGCCCAGTGACGCCGTTCGTAGATATGGCTGTGGATATCGACTTTGATCATCCCGCCTCCTCCTTTTCCTCGATTAACAACCCTTCCGCTACGCGGACGGGGGTGAACCCGTTCCCAACCACCGCTTGAGCTACCGGACGGAATCCACTAGGCTTGACAGAATCGTACCCGAAAAGCCGTCGTGGGAAGCCCTGCTTGCGGCTTGCCGGTATTGGGACCGGCCCGACAGTTCGCCTGGAGGCTGCAACCGCGGTGTCACGGCAGGGAAACTTGCACACAAACCCCCGAACAGGGAATCTCCCCAACTGACAACGACGCGGGGCAGTGCCCATAAACCGGTTGGATTCAGCCGCTGGGCCATGACGTTAATCCCTTTTCCGGGGATTGTACAGGGACGGGCTGCCAGCCGCCCAGGAACCTGCCGGGCAGTTGCGGATCCGGCCAACCGAAAAAGGAACCAGACCAAGGAGGCATCGTGAATCCAAGCAAACCCGTCAACCGCCTGCTCAAGGCTTCCATGGCGATCATGATTCTCGGCATCGGGTGCGGACCGTCGCCTGAAACACAAGTGTCTCCCCCCGGCCCCAGCCAGGCTGACCTGTTTGTGAGCGGGGAAGGCGGCTATCACACCTACCGGATTCCGGCCCTGATCGTCACCCGGCAGGGCAGTCTGCTGGCCTTCTGCGAAGGTCGAAAGAACAATCGCCGCGATCACGGCGACATCGACCTGCTGCTCAAGAGGAGCACCGACGGCGGTCGGACCTGGTCGGATCAGCAGATTGTGTACGAGGAGGGAGGAACCGAAGAAATCACCATCGGGAATCCCTGTCCCGTGGTGGACCGGGAAACCGGCACCATCTGGCTCCCTTTCTGCCGAGACAACAAAGACGTTCTGGTGACCAAGAGCACCGATGACGGCGTCACTTGGTCAGACCCTGTCGACATCACCGCAGACGTCAAGAAACCCGACTGGACCTGGGTGGCAACCGGTCCCGGGATTGGAATTCAGCTCGAACATGAGCCCTACAAGGGGCGCCTGGTGATCCCCAGCGACCATGGAAAGGGCAGTGGTGAGGAGGGCGACGAAAGAGTTCAGTACTCTCACGTCTTCTACAGCGACGATCACGGCGAGACCTGGCAGCTCGGCGCCGCCGTAGCCCCGCACACGGACGAATGCCAGGTGATCGAGAAAGACGACGGAACACTCCTGATCAACATGCGCAACTACTGGGGGCGGCAAGGCGGCAGGCCCGACCGCGGCGGCATGCGGGCTCTGGCGACAAGCCAGGACGGCGGGGCAACCTGGTCCGAACTCTCCTTCGACCCGACCCTCATCGAGCCGATCTGTCAAGCCAGCCTGATACGCCACGTGGGACACGGCGCCGCCGACGAGTCACCCTCCCGGCTGCTCTTCTCCAATCCGGCCAGTCCAACAGACCGGATCGACCTGACGGTACGGCTCAGCTACGACTCGGGAAAGACCTGGCCCGTCTCAAGACTCCTGAACGCCGGCCGCTCGGCCTATTCCAACCTGGCCATCCTCCCTGACGGATCGATCGGCTGCCTCTACGAGCGCGGGAAATCGATCCCCTACGAGACCATCACCTTCGCGCGATTCACTATGGATTGGCTGCTGGGGGGCGGGTGAGGTGCTCGTAGCTGATAAATGTTGGGAAAAAATCAAGGGGCGGTTGAACTAAAGGCAAGAACTCACTGAGTGGGTGGACCAATAAAAGGGGTCATTCATTTGCCAGAATTTTCACTCTCGGAACGGACTTATTTTCGGAAGTAGGTCAGTGGGTCAGTGGGAACTCAAGGTAAGCAACGAGACTTCGGAGTTGTCTCCATGATTGCAACGGACTCGATCCCACTACGCGCGGATCCGGTGTGGCGCTCTATGCGCAGGACACTCACACGCCTTGGGGAGGTGTGGAACCTGCCGAGGTTGCACTTGGAAGTCGAGGTGGTATTTAGCCCAAAGCTAACCCGCAGTATGGGTCGAGCCATCCCGAGCAGGGGTATAGTCAGGTTGCACGTCGCCCTCGCCCATGCCCCGCGACGGCTGCTTACAGAGGTGCATTGCCATGAAGCTGCCCACATTGTTGTATTCAGAAGGCACGGCGAAAACAAGCGGCCGCATGGGCCGGAATGGGCAGAACTAGTACGGCAAGCCGGATACAAGCCAAGCAAATCGCTGGTCGTGGCAGTATCTGAGCATCCGAATCGACGGGTAAACACACGTCGGTACGAGCATTTTTGTCCAGTCTGCCAAATC
The DNA here is from genome assembly GCA_021296475.1 of Acidobacteriota bacterium. Lineage (GTDB taxonomy): Bacteria > Acidobacteriota > Vicinamibacteria > Vicinamibacterales > UBA8438 > JAGWAJ01. The sequence goes on along the minus strand of JAGWAJ010000088.1, from coordinate 1,329 downwards.
GTCTGCCAAATCGTGAGGGTTGCGAAGAGGCCGATGCCCCGTTGGCGCTGCCAGGATTGCACCGATGCTGGGCTCGAAGGGACTCTTCAGATAAGGCTGCTTGAACCATAATGGACTGCCCGTTCTGTCGTCCGGAAGCCGATAGAGTCTTTCATCAAGGGGACCTGATCCTCGGCCTCTGGGACATGTTCCCGGTGTCCCCCCGGCACGCGCTCATAGTCACCCGGCGCCACATCAAAGACTGGTTCGAGGCAAGCTTCGAGGAGCAAATGGCGCTTCTCGAGGGAATCAAAATCGCCCGAAGCGTCATCTTGGCCATAGCCGATCCGGCAGGCTTCAACATCGGTGTGAATGTGGGAGAAGTTGCTGGCCAAACCATTCCTCACCTCCATCTGCATGTGATCCCACGCTACGAGGGTGACGTTTCCGATCCCAGGGGCGGCGTACGCCACGTGATTCCGGGGCATGGCAACTACCTTGCTTATGAAGCCCACGTCGCTACAAAGGAGCGGCACTCCCAAACATTTCCCCATGTCTCTGAGGATTCTCCAGTGCACTATGAGCATGATGTACCGAGAGTGTACGGATCCGAGGTACGTCCGATTGGAAATCGTTTGCTCCAAGATCTTGGTCGGGCGCGTGCTATCGATATCGCGGTAGCTTTTGTGACACAAAGTGGGCTTAATCGGCTCTTACCGCATCTCGATGATCTTGTCACTCGCGGTGGTAGATTAAGATTCCTAACAGGATTGCTTCTGCGCCCAACTGAATCGAAAATTCTTTGGCTTCAGCAATTTGGCCGAGGTTTGCGCTTATCGGAGGATAAATCTCATCTTTCCGTCATCGACTACGTCGGTAATCACCAGACCTTCCTCAAGGTACCCATGCTGCTGTTTCCAGGCGTCGGCGACAGCCACGGTGAAATCGCCATGGCGCTAGAGCGCTACGAGCGCGGTGAGTTCGATCTACCACTTGGTTGTTCGGTGACCTACGAGCTCGAAGCTATCGAGATTCTCAAGCGACTCATTCGGATTCCCCGTGGGGTCGATGCCCTCCAAACTTGGTACCGTGCCTTCCGTGATCGCCATGGAGTCCGACCTACTGCATCGGAAAGTTGGCACGCGGGTTACGACCCCAAGGCGGTCCGGCGCGCTTTCGGCTCTTGGTTCGGTTTCGTCGGTGCTCAAGGCGATTTGAGTCTGCAAGAGCAGGCCACACCGGAAGCGACCGAAGCATTCCTCGGCACACTAGTGTCATGTCATATTTGAATTGTCGCTTGTATAGGCGTAGACTTCTTCCAGGCGAAAGGGGGGAGAGTCATGGCGCGAA
>JAGWAJ010000087.1:7346-8689 GCA_021296475.1 Acidobacteriota bacterium | reverse complement strand
CCGTTGTAGGCCGGACCGAGTCCTTCGCCGGCCGTCTCGACCTCCAGGAAGTCCTCGCGGCCGAGCAGGAACTCCTCGTACTCGGCCGGCGTCAGCCCGGGCAGCGGATCGCCCGGCAGTACGGCCCGCTGCGCCGCGAGGGGTTCCGTGGCGGCGAGCGCGGCCGCACCCGCGAGCAGGAGTCCGAGCGCGGATCGCGCGCTCCTCGGCATGCGCATCCGCGTCAGAACCACCATCCCAGCCCGATGTTGAAGGAGTTCGGTGCGTCGATGACCGCGCTCCGGTTGCGGACCACCGTGTAGTCGACCTTGACGGCGACGTCGGGGTCCGGGAAGTAGGTGACGCCGGCGATCCAGGCTGCGCGATCGAAGGCGGGAAGCGGCTGGTGCCCCTGGGGCATCCGGAACTGGGTGTCGAGGTTCTCGTAGCGGACGAAGATGGCAACCTCCCGCGGCGCGGGCCGCGGGACGACGAACCACGAGCCCTCCAGGTAGAAGCCGCGCATCTCGCGGGCGACGTTGGGATTGATGCCGGTGGTTCGCTGCACCGCTCGATTCAGCGGACCCGTCCCGTCGAGAAACGCGTGCGCGTAGAGTCCGCGCACCCCCACCTCGCCCACGCGATACCGCCCGTCGACCTCGGCCAGCGTAAGGCCGGAGTCGACGCGCGGGGCGGCGAAGCCGGTCCTGCCGCGCCAGAAGCTCGCGCCGAGCGTCAGACCCGGCGTGCCGACGTACTCGATGCGCCCGGTGCCGGCGACGTGCCGGGCGTTCGATTCGGCGCCCTTCTGGCGTCCTTCCCGAAGCCCCTCGTCGGCGCTGAAGCGGGTGGCGTCGAGCGTCTCCATCGCGTACGCGCGGTAGCGGAGGCCGCCGCGCACCTCGCCGTGGAACCCCGCCCCGGCGCCGAACCAGGTGGTCGGGATGATCACCGTCTCGACGAGCGGCCGCTCGACGCCGTGGAAGACCGGTGGCTCGTGGCGTTCGTTGATGATGCCGACCGGGGCCAGCACCATTCCGGCGCGCAGGTTGAAGGGGCGGGCGATCCGGAAGTCGACGTAGGCCTGCTCGAGCTCCAGCTCGCCGCCGGTCTCCGGCGACACGACCGCGTGCTCGAGCTCGATCTCCGACACGAAGTGGACCCGTTCGGAGAAGCGATGGCTGATGAGAAGCACGAAGCGGTGGAAGTCGAGCACCGGGTCGGCGTGCTGCGCGTCGTTGATGTGGAAGTCCATGTAGCCGGAGATCGGCCCGGTCCGGGAGGCGTCGGCGGCGGCTGGCTCGGCGGCCCGGGCGTCGTCCGGCGGTGCTGCATCGTCCGCCCCTGCGTCCGCACCGGCCGCC
>JAGWAJ010000087.1:0-7218 GCA_021296475.1 Acidobacteriota bacterium | reverse complement strand
GCGATGGGCGCCGGCGCTTCGAGGTCCGCGGCTGACGGTCCCACGGCCGTCCTCTGCTCGGGGGGCCTGGACAGCGTCGTCCTGCTCGCCCACGAGCTCGAGGCGGCGCTCGCCGCGGGCGGCAGCCCGCACCTCGTCCGGCCCGTCTATGTCAACAGCGCCCTCGCCTGGGAGGCCGCAGAGCGCCGGCGCACGGAGCAGGTGCTCGCGGCGCCCCCTTTCGACGGGCGGCTCGGTCCGCTCGCGCGCCTCGACTGCCCGATCCGCGATACCTACGCGCGCACGCACTGGGCGCTCCGGGGCACGCCGCCGGCGTACGGCACGGCGGACGAGGAGGTGTACCTGGTCGGGCGCAACGTCACGCTGCTGGCCAAGGCCGCCACCTGGTGCGCCGTCAACGGCATCGGCCGCCTGGCTCTGGGTCTGCTGCGCGGCAACCCGTTCCCCGACGCCACGCCCGCGTTCTTCGCCGCGATGGAGCGCGCCCTGTCGCTCGGGCTCGCGCACGAAGTCCGGATCGCGGCGCCATTCCGCGCGCTCGGCAAGGCGGAGGTCGTCTCGCGGGGGCAGTCGCTCGGGGTGCCGTTCGGGCTGACGCTCTCCTGCATGAGCCCGGTGCCGGACGGATCGTCGGCCGTGCACTGCGGCCGTTGCAGCAAGTGCCGCGAGCGCCTGCAGGCCTTCGACGAGGCGGGACTGGAGGACCCGGCGGACTATGCGTTCCGTCCGCGAGACGTCCGGACCGGGAGGTGATCAGGCGCCGGACTGGCGGGCGGCGTCCCGCGCCCGGCTCTCGAGCTCGGCCAGCAGCGTCTCGCGCCGGTGCACCAGCCCCTTCTGCTCCCGGCGGCCCTGCGCGGACCCGACCGCGTACTCGGTGAACAGGGGCAGCGCGATGGTCGTGTCGCAGTAGGCGACGACGGTGTCCGGCAGGCTGCCGGGGTTCACCTTCCCCCAACTCACGGCCTCGGCCGGGGTCGCGCCCGACAGGCCGCCCCAGACCACCTGGTCGGTCGTGAACTGGATGAAGTAGTCGTTGCCCCCCTTGGGGATGCCGTAGACCTCCCAGAGGGTCGGCTGCCCCTGCAGGTAGAAGTTCTTGGGGGATCCGCCGCCCAGGATGACGGCGCCGTTCTTCTCCCCGGCCAGGATGATGGCGCAGATCTCGTTGACGTCCCGGTTCGGGTCGATCATGAACCGGCTGCCGCCGAGCAGCTCGTGGTAGGCGAGGTTCATGCCGATGGAGCTGTCGCCGGGCGACGACGTGTAGATCGGAACGCCGGCCGCCGCCGCGCTCGCCACCAGGGAGTGCTCCTCGCATCCGGGTCTGTGGTCGAGCAGGTCGCGGCCGAGCCGGTAGTGGAACTCCGCGCTCGACGTCGGTCCGTCGAATCCGCCGCGGACCAGGAAGTCCCGCACGTAGGCGTCGGTCTCGAGCAGCACCGTAGCCGGGAACAACACGTCGTAGATGCGGATGACGCCGGCGTCGTACAGCTCGACGTCGTCGAGGAACGGCGATCCGCGGCGCAGCGTGAAGTTGAGGGCGAAATGCAGGTCGTGGTAGAGGTTGGCGCCAGTGCTGATGACGAAGTCGACGAGGCCGCGCTCCATCAGCTCGATGACGCAGCCGCCGAGCCCGGCGGGCGTCAGCGCGCCGGCCATGGTGAGGCCGATCGTCGTGTCGGGGGACGGAGCGAGCATCCGCTCGCTGAAGAGCCGGCACGCCTCGGACAGCCGCCCGGCGTTGAAGGCCTGGAACCCCTCGTCGATCAGGCGGCGGACGTCGGCGCTTCCGTGCGGCCGGTAGTAGCGGATCGGCTCGCCGCCCAGGAAGCCGGCGCCGTCGCGCTGCGGAGTCCCGGGGCTGCGGTGCGGCATGGCGGCCGCTACTGTAGCATTCGGACGCCCGTTGCCCGCTGCCCGCTGTCCGCCGGCCACGGTCGCCCCGCGGTCGGCCCCGACGCGTCGGGACGTGCTCCGGCGCGGATGCTCCTGACCCATGGCTGTCGAGCGCCCCGACCCGACGCGCGCCGATCGTCGCCTCCGGACCCGGCGCCGCGGGCCGCGGGTGGCGGTGCGGCGGGCGCGCGGTGCGCTGCTCCGGCTCGCGTTCGACCGGCGGGTCGGGGTTGCCGCCGGCCTCGCGCTCGTGACGCCCGCGGCGTGGCTGCGACTGGCCGACTACCGGTGGGAGAGCTGGCTCTCGGACGGGTTGGGGTTGCTCTGCGGCGCGACCGGGGCGGCGCTCGTGGCCTTCGCCCTGGGTGGCCGGCGTCCGGACTGGATCGAACCCGACGAGTGAGCGCCGGCCGGCCTGCGCGCGTTCCGGCCGCCGTTCCTGGCCGCGTGCCTCGGTCGCGGACGCGGCGCCCTACATCCCGGTGACGTGGTAGCCGCCGTCGACGCGCAGCACCTCGCCGGTGATTCCGCGGGCGCCGGGCCCGAGCAGGAACAGGGCGGCGGCGGCCACCTCGTCCGCGTCCACCGTGCGGCCGAGCGGAGCCCGCTCGCGGTAGTGGTCCAGGATGCGGCTGAAGCCCCGGATGCCCGACGCCGCGAGGGTCTTGATGGGGCCCGCCGACAAAGCGTTGACCCGGATGTTGGCGGGTCCGAGATCGGACGCGAGATAGCGCACGTTGGCCTCGAGCGCCGCCTTCGCCACCCCCATCACGTTGTAGTGCGGGAACACGCGCTCGCTGCCCAGGTAGCTGAGCGTGAGGATGCTGCCGCCGCCGCGGCGCTCCATCAGCGGCGCCGCCGCGCGCGCCAGCACGACGAGCGAGTAGGCGCTGATGTCGAGCGACTGCGCGAAATCGCCGCGCTTCGTCCGCACGAAGGGTTCCGCGATCGCCTCGCGCGTCGCGAACGCGACCGCGTGCACGAGAAAGTCCAGGCCGTCGAGGTGCGAGTCCGTCTCGGCCGTCAGCGCCGCGACCTCGTCGTCGCGGGTGACGTCGCACTGCACCAGGCGGGTCGGCTGCCGGAGGGTGCCGGCCAGGGCCCGGGCGTTCTTCTCGAAGCGATCCGTCGCGTAGCTCAGCGTGAGGCGGGCGCCCGCGGCGTCGGCGGCCTTCGCGATGGCCCAGGCCAGCGACCGCTTGTTGGCCACGCCGACCACGAGGCCGCGCGCGCCGGTGAGGTCAGCCATGCGGGACGGCTACCGCGAGCGACCCCGGCCCCGGCGCCCGGAGGACGACCGCGACCGCCCACCGGGGCGCCCGTCCGGCCGAGCCCCGTCGCTCGGACGCCACGAGTTGCCGGGCTGACCGCCTGCCGCCTGACCGTCCTTCAGGGCGCGCGCGGGGCCGCTCCGGCGACTCTTCTTGCGTATCGTGTTGCCGTCCTTCTCCCGGGCGCGCCCGTTGCCCGAGAAATCGCGCGCGGGCTTGCCCCGGGCCTGGCCGGGCGTCTGCCGCTCGTGCATGGTGAACACCGGCGGCTGGCGCGGCGTGGCCGGCGTGCCCTCGGGAAGCTGCAACGTAGCGCGAATCAACGGGCGGCGCACGGGCCCGTCGTCGCGGACGGCGTCCGCGGGCGGTGCGGGCGGCTCGGCCGGGTCCTCCGACGGCGCGTGCTCCGTGTCGCACGTCTGACACCGCGTCACACTCGCGCGCTCGCCGTCGTCATCGACGGCCACGACGGTGTGGGCGGTCAGGGCTTCGTCGCGTGGACAGTAGTCGTCCACAGTGTCTCCCACGCGTGTCCGGCGCTGCTGCATCAGAATCTCCCGAACGATTCCGTACTCGTATCCAAAACTAATGCGGCACGAGAGGCGGGAGCAAGATCGTGCGTGCGGAGCCCGCAGCTTACCAGAGGCGCAAGGGGGAGGCAACCCGCGCCGGGTTGCGATCAGGACCGCTCGGTTGCGATCCAGGTGCGAACGTCGGCCAGAGCCGCTCGCACTGCTTCAGGTCGGGTGGACTGCGGCGTCCTCCGCGCCTCGACCGCCGCGCGCGCGGTGATGCGCGCCCCCACGTCGTCGCCGAACCGCTCGTCGTAGCCGCGCCACTCTTCCGCCGTCAACGACGGGAAGTCGCGCCCGCCGGCCAGCAGGTCGCGCACGATCCCGCCGACCACCTCGTGGGCCCGCCGGAACGGCACCCCTCGCGCCACCAGGTAGTCCGCGACGTCGGTCGCCAGAAGCATGCCGGCGGCCGCGGGCTCGGTCCGCGCGGGCTGCAGCGTCAGGCTCCCGATCACGGCGGTGGTCGCCCGCAGCGACCCCAGTAGCGTCGTCTCGGCGTCGAAGAGAGCTTCCTTGTCTTCCTGGAGATCCTTGTTGTAGCCGCTGGGCAGGCCCTTCATCGCCGCGAGCCAGCCGGCGAGATGGCCGATGGCGCGGCCCGTCTTGCCCCGCACGAGCTCGAGCGGATCGGGATTCTTCTTCTGCGGCATCAGGCTGCTGCCGGTCGCCACGCGGTCGGCGATCTCCAGGTAGCCGAACTCCTCGCTGCTGAAGACGATGACGTCCTCCGCGATGCGGCTGAGGTGCACCATGGTCAGCGCGCACGCGTGGAGCGCCGTCGAGACGAAGTCGCGGTCCGCGGCCGCGTCGATGCTGTTCGCGACGACGCGCGAGAAACCGAGCCGGCGGGCCAGCGCCGCGGTGTCGATCGCGTAGCTCGTGCCTGCGACCGCCCCGGATCCGAGCGGCATGGCATCCGCCTCGCCGCCCGCCGCGCCGAGGCGCGCGTGGTCACGCCGCAGCGCCGCCGCGTGGGCGAGGAAGAAGTGCGCCGCCAGCACCGGCTGGGCGCGCCGCAGGTGCGTGTAGGACGGCATGAGCACGGACCCGGCCCGATCCGCCTGCGCCGCCAGCGCCGCCACCAGATCCACGAGCGCGCCCTGCAGCACCGGCAGGCGCCGGCGGAGATAGAGCCGCAGGTCGAGCGAGACCTGCTCGTTGCGCGAGCGGCCGGTGTGCAGGCGGCGGGCGGCGTCGCCTATCCGCTCCACGAGCTGCCGCTCGACGAACGCGTGCACGTCCTCGTCGTTGCCCGACACGAAGTCCGGGTCGCGGCGACCGATCTCGCGAATGTCGCTCAGGGCCGCGCGGATGGCGGCGGCCTCCTCGGCGGCGAGCACCCCGGCGCCTTCGAGCGCCTCCGACCACGCGATGCTTCCCTCGACGTCGTCCTCGAACAACCGCCGGTCGAAGGCGAGCGACGCCTGGAACCGAAAGACCTCCTCGTCGGGAGCACCGGCGAAGCGGCCGGACCAGAGATGCTGCGAGTCGGTCATCGCGGGGCGGGTGGCGGTCGCGCGGCCGGGGTCGGACGTCACTCGCCGCGCGCGACGCCCGCGGCCGCTGCGCTGCGCCCCGGCGCCCGGCTGGCCGCCGTCTCGACGGGGAGGCCCCAGATCTTGATGAACCCCTCGGCGGCCTCGTGGTCGAAGCGGTCGCCCTCGTCATAGGTGGCGAGCGCCGGCTCGTAGAGCGCCAGCGGAGACTTCCGCCCGGCGACGCGGCAGTCGCCCTTCAGGAGCTTGAGCCGCACCGCGCCGGTCACGCGTTCCTGCACCTTCCCCGTGAAGGCATCGAGCGCTTCGCGGAGCGGCGTGAACCAGAGGCCGTCGTAGACGAGGTCGGCGTAGCGGCGGGCGAGATCGGTCTTCAGGCGGTCGAGGTCGCGCGGGACGACCATCGCCTCGAGCGCCCGGTGCGCCGCGTGCAGCACGACCGCGGCCGGCGCCTCGTAGATCTCCCGCGACTTGATCCCGACGAGGCGGTTCTCCACCATGTCGATCCGGCCGACGCCGTGCGCGCCGGCGATAGTCTCGAGCGAGTTGATGAGCTCCGTGAATGGCATCGCGACGCCGTTGACCGCGGTCGGCACGCCGCGTTCGAAGGTCACCTCGACGTAGGCCGGGTCGTCCGGGGCCTCGGCCGGCGAGCGGGTCAGCGCGTAGATGTCCTCCGGGGGCTCCGTCCAGGGATCCTCGAGCACGCCGCACTCGATCGACCGGCCCCACAGGTTGGCGTCCGTGCTGTAGGGGCTCTCCACCGAGGCCGGAACCGGGATGCCGTGGGTGCGGGCGTACTCGATCTCCTCGGGGCGCGTCATGCCCCACACGCGCGCGGGCGCCACCACCTTGAGCGCCGAATTGAGCGCGCGGGCCGACACGTCCATGCGCACCTGGTCGTTGCCCTTGCCGGTGCAGCCGTGGGCGATCGACCCGGCGTCCTCCATCTCCGCGATCTCGACCAGCTTCTGGGCAATGAGGGGCCGGCCGAGCGCGGTGGCCAGCGGGTAGTGCCCCTCGTAGACGGCCCCGGCCTGAAGGGCGGGCAGGATGTAGTCGCGCGCGAACTCCTCGCGCGCGTCGACCACGTGGGCGCGCACCGCCCCCACCGCCAGTGCGCGCTCGCGGACGTCGTCGAGCTCCTTGCCCTGCCCGAGGTCGATGGTGACCGCCACGATCTCGGCGTCGTAGCGATCCGCGAGCCACTTGACGGCGACCGAGGTGTCCAGGCCGCCGGAGTATGCCAGCACGATCCGTTCCATGGTTCCTTCGCCTCCGCGCCGGCCCGCGGCGTCAGCCCCGGGCCCAGCCCTCGAACAGCCGCGTCACCTCGCGCCCGGCGCGCGCGTGCCGCGTGATCAGCAGTATCGTGTCGTCGCCCGCGACCGTTCCCACCACCTCCGGCAACTCGGCCCGATCGATGGCCAGCGCCAACGGTTGCGCGCCGCCGGGATCGGTCCGCAGCACCAGCAGTTGCTGCACTTGATCGACGCGCCGCAGGTATTCCCCCACCGCGCGCCGGACCGTGGCCTCGGCGCCGGGTCGGCCTGCGGTCGTCGATGCCGTGCGTTCGTACGCGCCGTCGGCCGCCCGCTTGACGAGCTGCAGCTCCTTGATGTCCCGTGAGATCGTGGCCTGCGTCGCATGAAAGCCGCGCCCGCGCAGGCGCCGGCTCAGATCGTCCTGGCTGCAGATCGGCTCGTGCGTGACGAGCTCGAGAATGACCGACTGGCGGTAGCGTTTCATATTTATGCAGGCGCGCGAATAAGCATACAAGGGACGGCGACCGGGGATCAACCCCCGCCGTGCCTGATCCGGTCGCTGGCGCCAGGCTCAGCTCACTTGACTTGGCCGGGCGTGCTGCTGCATAGTTATTCGGCGTCAGGAATAACTATTCATGTCCCACGTGCGCATCGGAATCGCCGGAGCGACCGGCTACAGCGGGCAGGAGCTCCTGCGGCTGGCCGCGGCTCA